>CAZMOG010000076.1:0-9280 GCA_964567845.1 uncultured Odoribacter sp.
AGATATGCCATCTGGACTATAGCGTCAGGATCTGAACCAGCGATAAGATCTGCAATATTATATTGATCCTGTACCTCTACGTAACCAGCTACGTCAACCTCTACATTGTATGTGATGGCACCCTCTGGAATTACGTAACCACCAGCAGGAGTTGGCTCCGGATCCGGTGCTACATAAGCAGCCTGCTTTACAACAACCTCTTTTACTGTAGCAGCCTCGTCTGCGAAAGTAACAGTGATCTTACCCTCACGAGCATCACCCTCGTTAGCAGCAACCGTAGCAGTTACTGTGTAGTCAGCTGTCAAAGCACGACCATCGCTGTCGATTTTGATCCACTCTGCCTGAGAAGCAACAGTGTAATCAATGTTTGTTGTTGTTGTGAAAGTAATAGTTCCACCTGCGTAAGGAACCTCCTCGATTTTTGCTGTCACCTCCATTGTGTCAACAACAATAACAGACTGAGATGGCTCATCACCCTGTGTTGGAGGAACTACTGGCTCATCACCCTGTGTTGGAGGAACTACCGGCTCATCACCTTGTGTTGGAGGAACAACCTCCTTCTCATCATCGTCACTACAAGCAACGTTGAAGGTCAATCCAAATGCGGCGATTAAACACCACAACCACATTCTTTTTTTCATGTTCTAAACGTTTTTAGTTAAACAATATTAATTATTAAGTATTATTTCAGACCTTAATAAAAGGCGCCATGTAATCGTTTGCATACACAAGGATACACGTGCCATTAAAAATCCTTGTGGCAAAGATATAGTTATTTTTTTAATTGTGTATCGTTACTATTAAAAAAAATTACACTAATTAATATATTTCTCCCTTTTTTCACTAATTTTGGGACGGAAAACAATAATAACTTCGAAATACACAAAGTGTTATGGTAAATTACAAAGATTTAGGTTTGGTTAACACCAAAGAGATGTTTAAGGATGCAATGGCCGGAAATTATGCCATTGGAGCATTCAACTTCAACAACATGGAGCAGATGCAGTCAATCGTTGCTGCTGCTGTAGAGTGCAAATCACCTGTTATTTTGCAGGTTTCTGCAGGTGCACGTAACTATGCAAGCTCTACCTTGTTGCGCTACATGGCTCAGGGAGCTGTTGAGTACGCAAAGGAGTTGGGTTGTGCTGTGCCTATAGTTCTTCACTTGGATCATGGAAACTCTTTCGAGTTGTGTAAGAGCTGTATCGATTCTGGTTTCTCATCAGTTATGATTGATGGTTCTCACCTTCCATACGACGAGAACGTTGCATTAACAAAACAGGTTGTTGAGTATGCTCACGCTCACGATGTAACCGTTGAGGGAGAGCTTGGAGTATTGGCCGGCGTTGAGGACGATGTTGTTGCTGAGCAGAGCCACTATACACGTCCGGAGGAGGTTATCGACTTCGTTACAAAGACCGGAGTTGACTCTTTGGCTATTTCAATCGGAACTTCACATGGTGCTGTTAAGTTTACACCTGCACAGTGCACACGCGACGAGAATGGTATTTTGATCCCACCTCCGTTGCGTTTCGATATTCTTAAAGAGATTGAGGAGAAACTTCCCGGATTCCCAATCGTTCTTCACGGTTCATCTTCAGTTCCTCAGAACTATGTTGCACAAATTAACCACTATGGTGGCCAGTTGAAGGATGCTGTAGGTATTCCAGAGGAGCAGTTGAGCAAGGCATCTAAGTCTGCAGTATGTAAGATCAACATTGACTCTGACGGTCGTTTGGCAATGACAGCAGCAGTTCGTCAGGTTATGATTGAGAAGCCTGCAGAGTTCGATCCTCGTAAATATTTGGGACCTGCTCGTGAGGAGTTGAAGAAGTTGTACATGCACAAGATTACCAATGTATTGGGTAGTGCAAATTCTGTTAAGTGCGACTAATTCTTAGTTACCTTATATAAATAGAGCCGAGCTTTTTGATTAGCTCGGCTCTATTTTTATCCTATTTATATTGGTATTCTCTATAGATTCAACATTGCATCTATCGATTTGACCGCCAGCCCTCGCATCGGCTCATCAATCTTTACCTGATACTGCTCATTTTCAAGGGCATCCAATACCCCTTGAAGTGTTACCTTCTTCATTTGAGCACATATTAGACGCTCGCTGATAGGAATAAACTGTTTCTCGGGGTTATCCTGTTGTAATTTATGAATTGTTCCAAGTTCTGTTGCAATTACAAATTGTTGCTTTGACGACTCTTTTGCATGCTTAACCATACCTGCCGTTGAGTAGAAGTAGGCATTTGGCATGTTTAATATTCTATCATAGGATGAACAGATACTCTCGGGATGGATAAGAATATCAGCATCGGGATACTTCTCTGCCGCAGCAATCACCATCTCGCCATCGACAATATGGTGAACACAACAGTTTCCATTCCATAGTGTCATTTTTCTGCCGGTCTTTTTCTCTATCCACGCTCCAAGGTGAGCATCGGGCACAAAAAGAATCTCTTTATCTTCGGGCAGTGCCTCCACAACCCGCAAAGCATTTGCCGAGGTACAACACACATCGGTATAGGCTTTTGTGTCGGCAGTGGTGTTTACATAACTTACAACCAATCCGTCGGGATGCTCCTCTTTCCACTTTTTCAATTCATATCCCATAACCGCTTCTGCCAAAGAACATCCTGCCCCCAATTCAGGTATCAAAACCTTTTTATCAGGCGAGATTATTGCAGCTGTCTCTGCCATGAAATGCACTCCACAGAAGACAATTATATCGGCATTGGTCTTACCTGCCTCTTGCGATAGCCCTAAAGAATCACCCAAGTAGTCGGCAACATCCTGTACCTCGGGACGAGTATAATAGTGTGCCAATACCACCGCATTCTTCTCTTTTTTTAATTGAGCTATGCGCTCGCTCATCTCTTGAATAGTCATAATACACAATTTTCAATGTGCGAAGATAACAATTTTTGAACTAACTTTGTATTTTGAAAAAAATAAAGAGTATTTTTTATGAAAGAGCGTGTCCTTATGGCCATGAGCGGAGGTGTTGACAGCACTGCCGCTGCAATTATTCTGTTAAAACAGGGATATGAATTGGTAGGAGCGACCTACCGTGTTTATGACTCAATTTCCGAGGCTTGTTTTGAAAAAGAGAAGGGGTGCTGCAGCATTAATTCTCTGTTCGAAGCAAAGCAGATTGCAGAGAAGTTGGGATTTGAACACCATATACTGGATTTTCGTCCTGAGTTTAAGGGGTATGTGATTGACAATTTCATAGATGAGTATCTGCACGGTCGTACACCAAATCCATGTACCCGCTGCAATAAATTTATTAAGTGGGGAATGTTGCTTGAAACTGCCGACAAATTGGGATGCAAATATATCGCCACAGGCCACTATGCCCAAATAGGCATTGAAAACAATCGTTACTATATAAAAGCCGGAAAAGACTCAGCCAAGGACCAAAGCTATTTTTTATGGATGTTATCGCAGAAACAATTGGCACGCACCTTGTTCCCATTGGGCAGCCTGACCAAACCCGAAGCTCGGGCAATTGCAGCCGAGCAAGGCTTTGTCAAGGTTTCAGAGAAACGTGAAAGCCAAGAGATTTGCTTTGTTCCCGACGATAATTACCGAAATTTCCTTGAAGCAAATGTTCCCGATTTCAATGAGAAGTATGGCCCCGGTAACTATATTGACAAGGAGGGAAAGGTGCTTGGTAAACACTGTGGTTTTCCAAGATATACAATAGGACAGCGCAAGAAATTGGGAATTGCCCTGGGACAACCTATGTTTGTACTTAATATAAATCCGGAAACAAATTGTGTAACATTAGGCCCACGCAACGAGGTGTTTGCTTCTGAGTTTTCCGTTTCAGAACTGAACCCTATAAAGGTTGAGAAATTTGAGAGCGGCATGAAGGTTATTGCCAAGATTCGCTATCGCAGCCACGGAGTGAACGCAACTCTATATCCCAATGAAAATGGCAACTCCATAAAGGTTATATTGGACAACCCTATCGATTCAATTACCCCGGGACAGAGTGCGCTTTTCTATAACGAAGAGGAGCATGTTTTAGGGGGAGGCATCATTACCAGTCGATAGGCTCCATACCCAACGATTGTAAATAATCATTGGCCCTGCTGAAGTGGTGATTTCCAAACCAACCTCCACGATTTGCAGATAGCGGAGAGGGGTGCACACTCTTCAATACCAAATTTTGCGATGTGTCTATAAATGCCCCCTTTTTTTGTGCGTATGCTCCCCATAGCATGAAGACAAGATTTGTACGTTTGGCTGCCAAGTTTTTAATAACCGCATCGGTAAAGCGCTCCCAACCACGCTTTTGATGCGAACCGGCCTTATGCGCCTCAACCGTCAAGGTTGCATTCAACAGCAACACTCCCTGATCAGCCCAACGCTCCAGATTTCCACTCTGCGGAATTTCCTTGCCCAGATCATCTTTAATCTCTTTAAAGATATTTACGAGCGAAGGCGGAGGAGTTATCCCTTCGGGAACAGAAAAGCACAAACCATGTGCTTGCCCCTCTTCATGATATGGATCTTGCCCCAATATCACAACCTTCACCTTGTCAACGGGACATCGATCAAAGGCATTAAAGATATTTTTTCCTGCAGGATATATTCTTTTACCCGAACCATATTCGGCTCGGACAAAATTCGTCAACTCATAAAAATAGTCTGAGGCAAACTCATTTGCCAACAAAGCTTTCCACGACTCCTCTATCCTTACATCAACCATTATCTTCCTATCTGAATTTCAAACATTTTGGGCCAACATTTACCGGTAATGTAGAAAACATCCCTACTCTTATCGTATGCTATACCATTCAATACATGGTCAATGTCATCTAAAGTTTTACGCTCGGCAGTTGTCAACAACTTTGAGAAATCAACCTCGGCAACCACAGCTCCTGTTGCGATATCAATAGCAACTACCCTATCACTTTGCCAAATGTTTGCCCACACCAAACCATCAACGTACTCCAACTCATTAAGTTGCTCAACAGCTCCTTTAGAGTCATAAACCTGTATCTGGCACAACTGCTGAAAGTCATTGGGATTTAAGATTGTCAACATATTTGAGCCATCGCTCATTATTAAATGCTTACCATCGGTAGTCAACCCCCAACCCTGTGACCCGTAAGAGTAACTTTTCAGCGGCTCCATTGTTGCGGCATTGTAACTTAAACATAAACCATTCAGCCAGGTTAATTGGAAAATTTGTCCGTTCAGCTCAGCAATTCCCTCGCCGAAATATTCATCCTTTATTGGTATGCGGGTCACAATCTTTCCTGAATTTAGCTCTACCTTCAATAGTGCCGACGTTCCATACTGTCCGGTTCCTTCGTAAAGAAAGCCATTCTTGTAATATAAACCCTGCGTAAACGAAGCCCGATTATGGGGATATGTAGCCAACACCTTGTAAGTGGTCTGCTTGGGGTTATTCGGAAGAACTGTGATCGGAACTACGGCAACAGCACTCTTCCCATCGGAATAGTATGCCTGCAATTTAATATTGCGAACCCCCACCGAATTACCTGCCTGAACAGAATAGAGTGTGTCTGCCTCTACTACGGTTGCTATCAGCTGATTGTCATATAGTAACTGAACCGAATCGGGATTCAGAGCATAAGTTGAACTCCAATTAACATCAATCTGCTGTCCTACATGAAATGTAGCTTTACGAGCAGGTTGGGTTATCTTCAAGCCCGAGACAAAGTGTGAGGTTGAAACATTCGAATTTGAAGTTTCAACCCTTTTTTGTCCCTGCCCTGCACATGCTGCAAAACATATCAGTAGTGACAATAGAGCCAAAGTCAATGTTTTATGACTCCAATGTCCACTCATACCCATCCTTAGTATCTTTCAACAAAATACCGGCAGCCTTCAACTCATCGCGAATCTTATCGGCAGTTGCCCAATCCTTATTTTGCTTTGCTGTTGCTCTAATATCGGCAACCATACCGATAACCTTGTCCAAAGCCTCGCGCTCTGAGCCTCCACTCTGCGCCAACGGCAACAATCCCAACACTTGAAACACCAAGTCGTTGTATAGCTTTGTTAATGCCTCAAGATTTACAGCATCGATCTTCTCGGTTCCTGCAACAATCGAGTTAATCATTCTAACTCCGTCGAACAGATGTGAAATAAGTATTGGGGTATTTAAATCATCGTTCAAAGCCTCGAAACACTTATCACACAACTCTTGAACATTAACTGTATTTGTTGAACTTACCTTTATCTTCTTCAAGGCCTCTACTGCCGCCATAAGACGCTCATACCCCTTCTCCGATGCCTTTAAGGCCTCGTTCGAAAAATCAAGAGGACTGCGATAGTGAGCCTGAAGAATAAAGAAACGAACTGTCATGGGTGAGTATGGCTGCTCCAAAATCTCTGCTCCTCCATTAAAGAGCTGGTCAAGAGTGATGAAGTTTCCAAGTGATTTTCCCATTTTCTGCCCATTCACTGTAACCATGTTGTTGTGCATCCAATACTTAACAGCCTCGTGTCCGTATGCTGCAGTACTCTGGGCAATTTCACACTCATGGTGAGGGAACTGCAAATCCAAACCACCTCCGTGAATATCAAACATATCGCCCAAATACTTCTGGCTCATACAGCTACACTCCAAGTGCCAACCCGGGAATCCTTCGCTCCATGGCGACGGCCAGTGCATAATATGTTCGGGAGCCGCCTTTTTCCACAAAGCAAAATCGGCAGGATTACGCTTTTCACTCTGTCCATCCAACTGACGAGTATTCGCGAAAAGCTCCTCGACCTTTCTGCCCGACAACTTTCCGTATGAATACTTCTTATTGTATGCGTTTACATCAAAGTAAATACTTCCATCGCTCTCGTATGCAAAGCCGTTATCCAATATTTTCTGTACCAATGCCTGCTGCTCGATAATATGTCCGGAAGCGTGTGGCTCGATACTTGGCGCAAGAGTGTTCAACTGCTCCATGTTTTTATGGAAACGGTTGGTATAGAACTGCACCACCTCCATTGGCTCCAACTGATCCAAACGAGCCTTCTTCTGGATTTTATCCTCGCCCTCGTCGGCATCGTTAACCAGGTGTCCAACATCGGTAATATTTCTTACATAACGAACCTTATACCCAAGATAGGTCAAATAACGAAACACCAAATCAAAAGTGATTGCAGGACGTGCATGTCCAAGATGGGCATCGCCATAAACGGTAGGTCCGCACACATACATCCCCACAAACGGAGCATTCAAAGGCTCAAATGTCTCCTTCTTTCGAGACATTGTATTGTAAATAACCAAATTACTCTTCATAGCTATGTTTTTATTAAAAAAACTCCTTCCATTTAACTTAGCAAAATTAGGGAAAATATTGAAATTGTAGTAATTTTGCGGACGATTATAGTGATTTTATATGCGTAAGTTAAGAAACATTGCAATTATTGCACACGTTGACCATGGAAAAACTACTTTGGTTGACAAAATGATTCTTCAGGGAAGAACCTATCGAGACAATGAAAAGCCTAACGGCGAGTTACTTCTTGACAACAATGATCAAGAGCGTGAGCGAGGAATTACCATAGTATCAAAGAACGTATCTGTTCGCTACAAGGATTATAAGATCAACATTATTGATACTCCGGGTCACTCCGACTTTGGAGGTGAAGTTGAGCGTGTATTGAACATGTGCGATGGAGTACTTCTTTTAGTTGACGCATTCGAGGGAACCATGCCACAAACACGATTCGTACTTCAAAAGGCTCTGACTCTTGGAAAGAAGGCTGTTGTTGTAATAAACAAGATAGACAAACCCAACTGCCGCCCCGATTACGTTCAGGAACAGGTATTCGACTTGATGTTCAACCTTGGCGCAAGCGAGGAGCAATTGGATTTCAAGACAATATACGGAAGTGCTAAAAATGGTTGGATGTCTTTAGATTACACAAAACCTACCAACGATATTTCTGTATTGCTTGATACAATCATCGAAGATATTCCTGAACCCGAGACAGCCGAGGGAACACCTCAAATGTTGGTAACTTCATTAGAGTACTCATCATTTGTAGGCCGTATTGCAATCGGTAAAATTACACGTGGCTCATTAAAGGCAGGACAAAATGTAACCCTTTGCAAACGCGACGGTTCAATGATAAAGACCAAAATCAAAGACATTATGCTCTTCGAGGGCATGGGTAAAGAGAAGGTCGAGGAGGTTCACGCCGGCGAGATTTGCGCACTAATCGGAATCGAGGGCTTCGAGATTGGCGATACCATTGCCGACTACGACAACCCCGAGGCGTTGCCACCAATCAGCATTGACGAGCCAACAATGAGCATGTTGTTCACTATCAACAACTCACCCTTCTTTGGCCGCGACGGAAAATATGTAACATCGCGCCACATTAAAGACCGCTTGGAGCGTGAGCTTGAGAAAAACTTGGCACTACGTGTACAACCGGGCCTTACTGCCGACTCATTCATTGTGTACGGCCGCGGAGTATTGCATTTGAGTGTACTTATCGAGACTATGCGCCGCGAGGGATATGAGCTACAGGTTGGTCAGCCAAAGGTTATTATCAAAGAGATTAACGGTGAGCAGTGCGAGCCTATCGAGTTGTTGACTATCGATGTTCCGGAAGAGTTCTCGGGCAAGGCCATCGAGATGGTAGCCAACCGCAAGGGTAACATGCTTAACATGGAAACTATAGGTGATCGCGTACATCTTGACTTCGAGATTCCATCACGAGGAATTATCGGATTGCGTTCAAATCTATTGACTGCTACTCAGGGCGAGGCCATAATGGCACACAACTTGAAAGATTTTGAGCCATATCGTGGCGAGATTACCATGCGTACCAATGGTTCACTTATTGCAATGGAGACCGGCGACACCTACGCTTACGCAATTAACAAACTTCAAGATCGTGGTAAATTCTTTATCGATCCGGGCGAGGAGGTTTATGCCGGCCAGGTTATTGGCGAGAGCACCCGCTCCGAAGATATTGTAATCAACGTTGGTAAGTCAAAGAAGCTAACCAATATGCGTGCAAGCGGCTCTGACGAGAAGGTGAACATTGCACCTGCAAAACGTTTCAGCCTTGAGGAGGCATTGGAATATATCCAAGAGGACGAATATGTAGAGGTTACTCCGAAGTTTATGCGTCTTCGTAAAATTCTTCTTGACGAGACCGAGCGTAAACGTGCGCTTCGAGCTAAAGAGGCTGCCGATGCTGCTGCAGCTGAGAGATAAAGAGGGTGACTCAAAAGTCTTTTGACTGATGAGTCACCCTCTTCTATATTTGA
>CAZMOG010000077.1:0-9217 GCA_964567845.1 uncultured Odoribacter sp.
CACAAAGAGCTCCATTCAGTTGCAGTAACTTTGGAGAGATTAATACCGATAATGCTTTCGGTATGAATGACAGAATCAAGAGATTAAGAAAGGAGTCTTACGAGGCAATCCCAACTCTTTCTATCGAGAGAGCTTTGATTGAGACCGAGTTCTATAAGAAGAACGAGGGTAAGTATCCTGTTCCTATAATGAGAGCGTTGAACTTCCTTGAGATTTGCAAGAAGAAAACAATCTATATTGGTAAGGATGAGTTGATAGTTGGTGAGCGTGGACCAAAGCCAAAGGCAGTTCCTACATTCCCTGAGTTGACTTGTCACAGCGTTGAGGATTTGCATGTTTTGAATACTCGTGAGTTGCAACCATATAAGATTTCTGACGAGGATATCGCTACATACGAGCGCGAGGTTATTCCATACTGGGAGGGCAGAACTGTTCGTGAAAGAATTTTCAGCCACGTTCCCGATACATGGAAAAAGCCATATTTGGCAGGAGTATTCACTGAGTTTATGGAGCAGCGTGCACCAGGCCATACCACTTTGGATAAGAAGGTTTATCAGTATGGTTTGTTGGATTTGAAGGCTCAGATTGAGGAGGAGATCAAGAATCTTGATTTCTTGAACGATCCCGAGGCAACAGATAAGCAGGATGAGTTGAGAGCAATGTCAATCTCTTGTGATGCAGGTATTGTATTTGCTGAGCGTCACGCTGATTTGGCAGAGAAGATGGCTGCAGAGGAGACCGATGAGCAGAGAAAGGCTGAGCTTTTGAAGATTGCAGAGGTTTGCCGTTGGGTTCCTGCACATGCTCCTCGTAACTTCTGGGAGGCTGTTCAGATCTATTGGTTTACCCACCTTGGTACAATTACCGAGATGAACGGATGGGATGCAATGAACCCGGGTCACTTCGATCAGCACTTGCGTCCATTCTATGAGAAGGGTATTGCCGATGGAACACTTACACGTGAGCAGGCTAAGGAGTTGCTGTCTTGTATCTGGATTAAGGTAAATAACCACACAGCTCCTCCAAAGGTTGGTATTACAGCTAAGGAGAGTGGTACATATAACGATTTTACCAACATCAATATCGGTGGAGTTGATCGTGATGGTCGCGATGCTGTGAACGAGGTTTCATACATTATGCTTGAGGTTGCTGATGAGTTGCACCTGTTGCAACCACAGTGCTCATTGCACATCAGTGCGGTTACACCAGACAAGTTTTTGAAGGCAGGATGTAAGGTTATTCGTAAGGGTTATGGTTACCCATCGGTATTCAATCCTGATACATACATTCAGGAGTTGGTACGTCAGGGTAAGGAGCTTCACGATGCTCGTGAGGGAGGTTGCTCAGGATGTATAGAGGTTGGCGCATTCGGTAAGGAGGCTTACGTTCTGACCGGATATTTGAATACCGCAAAACTATTGGAGTTGACTCTTCACAATGGTATTGATCCATTGACAGGCGAGAGAGTAAGTATTGAGACAGGTGATGCTCGTCAGTTCAAGAGTTACGAGGAGCTTTATGAGGCATTCTTGAAACAGGTTAATTACATTGTTGACCAAAAGCAGCGTGTAAGTAACTATATCGACCGTCAGTTTGCGAAGTATGCTCCTGCAACATTCCTATCTTTATACATCGACGACTGTATTAAGAAAGGTAAGGATTACTACAACTGCGGACCTCGTTACAACACAACTTATATCCAGTGTACAGGTCTTGGAACTGTTACCGATAGCTTGTCAGTAATCAAGAAGCATGTATTCGAGGATGGCCGTTTCACAATGGATCAGATTATAGATGCTTGTGATAAGAACTTCGAGGGCATGGAACCAATGCGTCAGTTCATTTTGAACAAAACTCCATTCTTCGGTAACGACGATGATTATGCAGATAACATTGCTATCCAGGTTTACAACGATTTGTTGAAGGCTATCGAGGGCAAGCCAAATATTAAGGGCGAGGTTTATCGTTTGAATATGTTGTCAACAACTTGTCACGTTTACTTCGGAAAGGTATTGGGTGCTACTCCTGACGGACGTTTGGCTCACAAGGCTGCATCGGACGGAACTTCACCATCGCACGGAGCCGATACTCATGGACCAACTGCAGTTATCAAGTCTTTGGGTAAATTGGATCAGACAATGAGTGGAGGTACACTTCTTAACCAGCGTTTCATGCCAAGTTTGTTGAAGAACGAGGAGGATGTTGTTAAGTTGGCAAGCTTGATTAGAAGTTACTTTGCAATGGGTGGTCACCATATTCAGTTCAATATTGTAGATACTGCTACATTGAAAGCCGCACAGAAGACTCCGGACGATTATAAGGATCTTTTGGTACGTGTTGCAGGATATAGCGACTACTTCAATGATATGAACGATGACCTTCAGAGCGACGTTATTGAGCGTACAGAGCAGGAGGGATTCTAATGGCTTACGTTTTTGATATTAAGCGTTATGCGATTAATGATGGTCCCGGAATCAGAATAACGATATTCTTAAAGGGCTGTCCGCTTAGATGTGTATGGTGTCATAATCCGGAGGGATTGAAACCTACACAAGATAAGTTGTATACCAAACGCAAATGTATTGGATGTCAATTCTGTGTAAAGGAGTGTCCCAATGGGGCACTCTCTTTGACACCTGATGGAATTATTACCGATTACGATAAGTGTGTAATGTGCGGAAAGTGTGCCGATGTATGTCCATCTACAGCAATGGAGATGGCAGGCAAGAGCTATTCTGTGGATTACTTAATGAATGAAATAGAGAAGGAATCAACTACAATCAGTACTTCCGGCGGAGGTGTGACCGTATGTGGCGGTGAGCCGTTGATGCACCCCGATTTTCTTCTCGAAATTCTGAAGCGTTGTAAGGATGAAGGTATTCACCGATGTGTCGATACAACTCTTTTTGCCTCGGAGCAGGTGGTTAAGAGTGTTGCCGGGTACGCTTCGCTGTTCCTGGTGGATTTGAAGCACATGGATTCAGATATCCATAAATTTTATACCGGAGTTCCCAATGAGAAGATTATCTCTAATATTAGAATGATTTCAGAGTTGGGATGCGACTTCTGGATTCGTATCCCTTTGATTGTCGGTGTTAATGCCGATATTGAGAATTTGGAGTGTTCTGCCGATTTTCTTGCAAGCCTTCCAAAGCAACCTCAGATTGTAAACCTTTTGGTTTATCATGATATTGGTAAGGGTAAGCATGACCGTTTGGGCACATCCTACAATCCTGAAAAGTATAACTTCGATGCTCCGAGCGAGGAGTTACAGCAGCAGGCAATGGAGATTTTCAAGGCTCGCGGCTTAAGAGTGAAGATTGGTGGATAATAGAGTTAGGAGTGAGGAATTATTTAAGAGTTTTATTAGGAGTATTGTTCCTGCTGTTAGGGATTTGCAATGCAGAGGCACAGAGCAGGTTACATGTGGATAACAGTAGCCTCGGCTCTGCTATTGACCAGGCAGGAAAACGCAATAAAGTGGTAGCGGTGGTGTTACGGGAAAGAGTATTAAGCGATAACTCTTCTCGCAATACCATCTTTCCATTTCAATGCGACTCATTGACAACTTTGCTTTTAAACAGTCGTTTCATAGTATCAGCTCCCGTAGGTCAGACAGCCAACGATATTCGCTATCGATATGGAGTTCAAAACGGTGGCTACGGAGTGCTGTTTATAGGTTCCGATGGAAAACTTATCGATTCACTATCGGGTTCATCCTATTCGGAGACCAAGCTCAGAGCTAAGGCTCGAGCAGCTTTAATAAAATCAGGAAATATCTACTTTATTGAGGAGAATGATTACAGTGTTACGCTCGATTCGGCAAAGAGTATAGGTAGAGCTTTGGTGGTTCATTTCTCGCCAAACGATGCAAATTTCAAGGGTGTTTTGAATGGAAACTTCCTTAATAGCGAGTTGGCTGATGCCTTGAAAACTCTTGATGGCTTGTATGCAGTTCAAGATGAGAGTTTGGTAGGCGAGGCCTCGCCCATATATCTCTTCTATAACAACGGTAAGTTAGCGCATAAGATTGTTGGAGGAGTTGTGTGGGATTGTGTTGTTGATGGAATTGAGCGTGCGCAAAGTGACAGAGGTTTAGAGAGTTACAGAGCACGCTACGAGCAGGGAGAGCGAAATGAGGAGTTCCTTATGGAGTTTGTGGAGATGCTTGGAAATGCAGGCGATGAACTTTGTAATCAAGTTGCAATGCTATTGCTCAAAGAGCGCTCTGATGAGGAACTTTTAAAGAGTAAAGAGTGTTGGTATCTGTACAAAGAGTATGTAAGCGTGGCCGATGATCGTATATTTCCCTTGTATATAGATAATCGAGCAGATTTAAGTGTGCTTTACGGTAGTGGTGAGGTAAATAGTAAGCTTGATGATATTTGGCACTCACGACTGTTGAATTTGCTCAGTGAGCGCAATGGAATTTGGAGCGTTGACGAGACACAACTCAAAGAGTTGCGGAAGAGCATGAATAAGGCAAAGGTTCGCGATATTGCAACAAAGATTCTTGAATTGCGAATAGAGTGTGCGAAACGAAATGCCGATTACAAGCTCTTTTCGAACTTAGTTAATGAGCGTTGGGAGATTGGTGGCGTTGATTTGAAACAGCTCTATGAGTGGTGTGAATGGATAGAGCAGGGAAGCAATGACCCTGATGTGCGATACAGAGCTTCGCGTTGGCTCTTTGCTGAGGCTGAAAAGATGCGAAGTTACGACAGAATTCATGGAACAAGTTTGGGCTCAATGCGCCCCTATTTCGACCATTTGGCAGTAAAATTATATGGAAACAACTGATATGATTAGATTTGAAAGTGATTATACCGAGGGTGCACACCCTAAAATTATAGAGGCATTGGTACGAACCAATGAGGAGCAGAATCCGGGTTATGGTGTTGATCGTCACTGCGAGCGTGCACGTGCATTGATTAAAGATTTGTGCGGAAATAGCGAGTTGGGCGTTGAGTTCCTTGTTGGTGGAACCCAAGCCAATGTAACAGTTATCGATGCAATGTTGCATTCGTATCAAGGCGTATTTTGTGTTGAGACCGGACACATTAATGTTCACGAGACCGGCGCTTTGGAGTTGACAGGTCATAAGTGTCTGGTAATTCCGGGAAAGGATGGAAAGGTGCTTGCTCACGAAGTTCGCAAAGCGTATGATGCGCATTGGGCATCGGCCGACCATGAGCACATGGTACAGCCCGGAATGGTCTATATTTCAAGCCCTGCAGAAAATGGCGTTGTTTATACTAAAACCGACTTGACAGAGTTGCGCAAGGTTTGTGACGAGTGTGGTTTGTACCTCTTTATGGATGGTGCGCGTATGGGATATGGTTTAATGAGCCATGGCTCAGATTTGACTTTGGCAGATATAGCTGAATTGTGCGATGTGTTCTACATTGGAGGAACAAAGGTTGGGGCATTGTTTGGCGAGGCTGTAGTTTTCAAGAGTAAGGAGATGCACCGCAGTTTCCGCTATGCAATTAAGCAGCATGGAGGAATGTTGGCTAAGGGCCGTTTGCTTGGAGTTCAGTTTGAAACTCTGTTCGAGGATGGCTTGTATTTCTCTATTGCTAAGCATGCCGTTGATATGGCAATGAAGATACGTTCTGCGTTTGAAGCAAAGGGAGTAGAGTTCTGGAATAACTCTACCACAAATCAGCAGTTCCCGCTTTTGACATCGGAGCAGATGGAGTACTTTACCAATGCCGGTTTCAGTTATGCTCTTTGGGGCGAGGCTGAGGATGGTAGCGGCAGGAGCATTGTTCGCTTCTGTACCAGCTGGGCCACAAAAGCCGAAAACGTCGATGCCCTTGTCGCTGCAATCGAAAAGATGTCTTCTGTTTTATTCTTGAATAATATATGAGTAGTGGTACTTGTATATATCATTATGAAGACTATCTGTTTCTATAATATAGTCAATCAGACCATTGTCAAGGAATATATATTCATAATTGTATTTATTCTCTATTTCGTTATTTTTAGTGTCAATTTTTATTAACTCTGTTGCTAAATTTCTTGAACCTTGACCTAAATACTTTCCAAATATTAATGCATGAATACCAATAGTTGAAGGAGTTGTGTGATAGAAAGGTTCTATGTCAGGAATTCCAATAATGTTATTTTTATTCTCTTTGTTTGAATATGTATATAGAATTTCCTTGTCAATGCCCCTGCTGAATGTAGTTTTTAAAAGATTTCCATCATTCCATGTATTTATTATTGTTTCGCTAATAGGGTCTTCATACATTAAACTTCCATTTGATTTTCTCCATTCTGAGCCTATAAACGTTACATCTGTTAGTTGTTCGTCGATGTTATATGAAAAGGTTGCTTTTATTCTAAATCCTCCTTCAATTCTTTCGTTATCCTCATAATAGTAATAACCATTAGTTATATCACATTCAGAGAGAAGGTTATAGGATAGCCATTTTAAATTATCAATCATAGTGGAATCAAGTTGATTCTTATCCATAATAGATCTATAATATGATTTTACGTGTAAAGGAGAATATAAACAGTATGCCGTTTCCTCTCCTGCAAATTCTTTTATTTTATTGATTAAACCATCTTCTCTATAATCTATTGTATAATTATCAAACCTTGTTATTGAATACTCATAGATATGATCGTTATATCCTTCAGATGGTGTAATAGGAATAATTTCCTCTTTGTTTGCCTCTCCATTATCGCAAGAGTAGATGGCTATTGTTACAATAATAAGTAGTGTTAGGTGGTGTGATTTCATCTTGACTATCTTTAATATTAATAAATAATTATCGCAGATTCTGCGGATACTGTAAATGGTGCACAAATTGTCGTGCTTTCCGATGCCCCTATTTCTAGAAATTACCTAATGTTAATTGACCGCTTTTTGTATATCTAAATTGTGCCTCTGCGTATGTTGATGCAAGGGTAATTATTATAGCTAGTATAAGTTTCTGTATTATATAGAGTAGTTTAGTTGATTTTTCTAATACAAATGAACTATCTAATAGATAATACTGTTAGATAGTTCATTTCAATTTTTTTATTTGGATTATTTTGTAGCGTTTTCAAGCTTCTTCATCATAGAGAAGATGAATAGAGCTGAAAGCAAGCAAAGTGCGATAAGAAGAGTCCAGATTCCCCACAATGGAAGCTTATCCCAAAGAAGTCCGGGTATAGAAACCAAGTAGTTTCCAATTGCTGTTGCAGCGAACCAACATCCCATCATCATTCCTTTGTACTTTGGAGGAGCAACCTTTGACACAAATGAGATACCCATTGGTGAAAGAAGAAGCTCGGCAAATGTAAGTACAAGATATGTAGAGATCAACCAGTTTGGTGAAATCAAATCAGGGCTAACAGTTCCGCCCAACTCCTTTGGCGATGCCAAGCCGAATGAACCTAGAGTAAGGATAAGGAATCCAAGAGCAGCAACAATCATACCCAATCCAATTTTACGAGGAGCAGATGGCTCTTTACCAACCTTTGCCAATGCAGCGAAGATTGCCAATGAGAATGGGGTCAATGCTACAACGAAGAATGGGTTGAACTGTTGGAAGTCTGAAGGCTGAATCTCAACCTGTGCAGGCATGTTGCTATACAAAGTGTATGCTCCTCCCCACAATGCCAATGTAGCGATTCCTGAAATTGTTTTTGCCTTTTGTGTCTCTGACTGGAATACACTGAACAATGTATATACCGAGATTGCAATAAGAGCAAGACTCCAAATATTGAATCCGATACGGGTAATTCCTTCGGTAAATGCAGCGGTGTAGTCACGAGCAAATAGAGTCATTGTAGCTCCGTTCTGGTGGAATGCCATCCAGAAGAAGATAACAACAGCGAATACAAGCAACAATGCTGTGATACGGCTCTTTGTCTGCTCGGGTGTCAACTCAGGCTCGTTAGCCGATGTTGTAGTTGCAGCAGCCTTAGCCTGCTTAGCGTTAACATCTGCATGTTTCCACCAACTCTTTGTTCCGAAATAGATAAGTACAGAAAGAACCAATGATACGCATGCAACAGCGAAACCATAGTTGTAAGCTGTTGACAACTGCTCAATGTAATATGCGCTGAATGTTGGCATATCCATTCCTGCAGCTCCGCTCATTGTTCCTGCAAGCTGTGTAAGCTTATCCATGTTCTCGGCTGTAATTGTGTTGTCCATGCACTGGTGTGCAAGAGCAGGAATGTTTGCATCGTAAACAAGGCCGGCACCTTTCAAGAAGAAGTTGGTAACTGCCTTTGCCATTGATGGAGCAAACATAGCACCAATATTGATAGCCATATAGAACAAGCTGAATGCAGCGTCGCGCTTAGAAGAGTACTTGGCATCGTCGTAAAGGTTACCTACCATTACCTGCAAGTTACCCTTGAACAATCCGGTACCAACTGCAATCAATGCCAATGCACCGAACATAAGGATTTGTCCCATGATGTCAGCACCTGTTGGTATAGCCAAACATAGGTAACCCAAGAACATAACTGCGATACCCAAAGTTACGCACTTACCATAACCAATCTTGTCGGCCAAAATACCTCCAAGAAGTGGCATGAAATATACTCCGGCAAGGAAGATAGAGTAGATCTGTGTTGATACAGCAGCACTATATCCGAACTTTGCCTGAATGAAAAGCAAGAAGATAGCGAGCATGGTGTAGTAACCAAATCGCTCTCCTGTGTTGGCCAATGCTAATGCATATAGACCTTTTGGTTGTCCTTTAAACATAGTTACTTTTTATTTTAATGTTATTTATTTGCTCTTTTTGTTAGCCTCCTGCAAACCGTAGTGCTTTTTCTTGTCCTCGGCCAAAAGCATCAATGCAATCACAACTGCAATTCCTCCGAATAGAGCGAAGATAAGCATAGGAACGGTGTAGTCGGTTGTTCCGTTCTGGGTATATTTTCCAATTACATTTCCAATCAATACAGGAACCATTGACAATCCAATGTTTTGAATGTAGAAGATGATTGAGTATGCAGAACCCAACAATTTGTTAGGAATAATCTTTGGAACAGATGGCCACATAGCCGATGGAACCAACGAGAATGCAATGCCCAGAATAATCATAATGATTACTGCGAACCACCATACATTCAATAATGGCATTGCGAATAGAAGGTGTACAACGGTCAACAAAATAGATCCAAGAATCATAAGTGTTGCACCCTTACCAATCTTATCGTACAATGAACCGAATACAGGGGTCAATAGAATTGTTCC
>CAZMOG010000078.1:0-8824 GCA_964567845.1 uncultured Odoribacter sp.
CTCCTGATCCTCACTCATATCTATTCTGGTCATAAGGCTCTCATCGTCGAAAAGGAACTCAGCCAACGCCTTTGCCAACTCGGTCTTTCCTACTCCGGTGGTTCCCAAGAAGATAAACGACCCTATCGGACGTTTTGCATCTTGCAGACCGGCACGATTTCTGCGTACCGCATCGGCAAGGGCAGCAATTGCCATATCCTGACCAACTACTCTTTTGTGTAACTCCGCTTCAAGGTTCAAAAGCTTTGCACGCTCGCTCTGCATCATTCTGCTCACAGGAATTCCGGTCCATTTCGAAACCACTGCAGCAATATCATCGCTTGTAATCTCCTCGCGAATAAGCGATGAGCCACTCTTGGTCTCGGCAAGCTTTGCCTTTACCTGTTCAATATGCAGCTCCGCCTCCTTAATCTTTCCATAACGAAGCTCCGCAACCTTACCATAATCTCCCTCGCGCTCGGCACGGTTGGCCTGAAACTTATACTCCTCAATGGCATCCTTGCTCTTCTGAATCTCATCGATTAGGGAACGCTCCGACTCCCACTGGGCACGCAACTTGGTGCGCTCCTCGTTCAAATCTGCCAACTCTCGCTTCAAAGCCTCTAAACGCTTACTCTCGGGCTCACGCTTTAAAGCCTCCTTCTCAATCTCAAGCTGCTTGATTCTGCGCTCCAACTCATCAATCTCCTCGGGCACCGAATTCATCTCCAAACGGAGCTTTGCTGCAGCCTCGTCCACCAAATCGATTGCCTTATCGGGCAGGAATCTATCGCTAATGTAGCGGTGCGACAACTCTACCGAAGCAATAATTGCATCGTCGGTGATACGCACCTTGTGGTGATTTTCGTAACGCTCCTTCAAACCACGCATAATACTAATGGCACTCAACACATCGGGCTCATCGATTGTTACCTTTTGGAATCGACGCTCCAATGCCTTGTCCTGCTCAAAGTATTTCTGATACTCATTCAAAGTTGTAGCTCCAATTGCTCTTAAATCTCCACGGGCGAGGGCGGGTTTCAGAATATTTGCCGCATCCATTGCACCATTCGATTTACCTGCACCCACAAGGGTATGAATCTCATCGATAAACAGAATTATCTCACCATCCGATTTCAAGACCTCGTTCACAACAGCCTTTAAACGCTCCTCAAATTCGCCCTGATACTTTGCACCGGCAATCAATGCTCCCATATCCAACGAATAGATTGTTTTGGTGGCCAGATTCGATGGCACATCGCCATTCACAATACGCTGAGCCAACCCCTCGGCAATTGCGGTTTTACCGACTCCCGGCTCTCCAATCAATATCGGATTGTTCTTTGTACGGCGCGACAAAATCTGCAACACTCGGCGAATCTCATCATCACGCCCAATTACAGGATCAAGTTTCCCGTTTCTGGCACGCTCATTAAGATTTATGGCATATCTATTCAACGAATCATAGCTATCTTCGGCCGACTGCGAATTGACGGTCGAACCCTTCCTCAGCTCCAAAACAGCCGCTTTGGTATCCTTTTCGGTAACTCCGTTATCCTTTAACAGACGAGCCGCCTGATCTTTACCGGCAACAATGGCCATAAAGATATGCTCCAACGATATATATTGGTCTCCCATTTCGCTCGCTAATTGCTGAGCTTTGGTCATAATGCGGTTACTATCCGACGATAGATATGGATTTCCACCCGAAACCTTCGGATAGCTTGCAATAATTCCATCCAAAGCCGAAAGAACAGCTCCCCTATTTACACCCAACTTATTAAAGATGAAGTTCACAACATTTTCACCGTTCTGCACCACACCCTTTAACAAGTGTGCAGGCTCGATTACCTGCTGTCCGTTTCCCTGCGCAATCTGCACTGCACTCTGCAACGCCTCTTGCGACTTAATCGTGTAGTTGTTTGTATTCATAACAGTTTCTAATAATTGCTTTTATCTTATACGGAGCAAAGAGCGTTCCATACAACCCTTTAATGTCATTTTGACATTTATTCGGACTTTTTGTCATTTTTAACAAATATTATGTATAAAACCGCTCCGTATCTACATTTTTACTCTACTTTTGCAAAAAAAAGATTATTTAAAAATCAACTGAAATCATGAAACTTAAAAACCTCATCATAACAATATTTGCAACCATTGCAATTGCCTGTACTCCTAAAACTCCGGGAGCCATTCAAATAGATTTGTCGAAAGCCGACAATGTTACCCTTGATGAGTTGGGATTAAAGGCAGAGATGCAACTTTTGAAGTTTCCAAATGACTCAGAGTTTATAGGTACAATAGACAAAATTGATATTTCAGACAAGTATATCCACGCTATAGAGAGGGAGTCACAGAACATATTTCAATTTGACCGCAACACCGGAGAGTTTATAAGAAAGATAGATAAGACCGGACGTGCCGGCGATGAATATCTGTATATTACCGATATAAGGTTTCGCAATGACAAGTTATACGTATCCGACCCAAACCAGGACAAAGTCATTGTCTATGATCAAGAGTTGAAGCATATCGAAAATATACCCGGCAGAATTCCCATTCTCAACTTCATTAGTGACGATCATCTGTTAATTCACGCAGCTCCATTCAACATTGGCGATGCCGAGTTTATTAAAACAAACCTTCAGAACGATACTATCAGCAAATGGTGCATACGCACTGTACCGAATAATAAGAATATTCCGATTGTACAACCTACGTCACAAAAGAGAGCATTTACCTATAACAACGAACTATACTTATCGCCTATATACTCACGGGAGCTATTCAAAGTTGTCAATGATACTCTTTCAAAATTTTTGGAATTTGACTTTGGGAGCGATAATATGCCTGAAAGATTAAAATACGAATTTGTCTCTAAAATATATGAGTCTCCCGCAGCGCTACCCAAAGATATTTACTGCGTAGGTGATTTGCTAATATTCACAGTAGAGATGGGCTCTATTACAAGCCCGATTACTGCATCGGAAGATTATTACCAGATTTCCATAAACGAAGAATATAGAGGTGAGAAAAAGAGTGTCTATATAATCACCTATAATTTTAGGAGTGGCAAGGTCAATTATGGAAGAATTACCCCTACCGCAGGTATAGAATTCTCACCCGCCACAAATGCCAACTCAAACACTATGATGCAAATTCACAGCATTATTGAACCCGACATTGAACCGTATCGCCCATATTTAACAAATATCGCCACCTCTGACAAACTCCAAGAGGGCGACATAATCCTTGTCTATTACACCGCAAAATAATTAGCTCTCCTCCAACAATTTAACCATATCTATTGGAGATATTACAAAACTCTTTTGAGGAAAATGTTTTAAGTTCCCTGCAACAAGATACGACCCCTCTTTTGACAGAGAAACCTCGTAGAAAACAATGTCTTTAGGATCTGAAAACAATTCATCTATAACTGTAGTTCTATCTAGATATAAGCCATCGTTAACGATTGCCTTTAATACCGAATCTACCAACTCTTCACTAAATGAAAACTTCTTACGCAAAAGCACATCTCTGTATTCCGAGATAATTTCATCATTATACAAAGGCACAATCTTTCCTTCAATCACTCCCTTCAATACCTTTGTGGGATTTGACATTCGCAACACACCGAGTAGAGCAGAAACTATAACATTCGTATCTATTACTACATAATACTTATTTTGCATCACGAACCTCCTTGATGATTGCATTTATCTCCTCAAGCGACATATCCTGAATTCCTACCTCCTCTGCTTGCTTTCCAAGACTCATAATCGCATCCCAAGCTTTTGCATTAATCTCCTCCTTATTTACCGCTTTAATCTCAAAAGGAATCTTACGCTCACGAACTACTGTTTTCATGAAAACAGTAATCGCTGCAGTTGTTGTAAAACCAAATTCCTCACAAAGTAAATCAAAATTCTTTTTTAAAGAATTATCCACTCTCAATGTTATAGATGTCTGTGCCATATCACAATTATTTTTCTTGCAAATATAATACATTATACACACAATGCAAACACATTGTACACATTTATTAATGCATTATAAATACAAATCTTTAGTCCTATACAAATACGAACAATTCAATATAAATGTTTACTCTCCACAAAATAGAAGCAGGCGTGTAACTCAAATAAAGGTTACGCGCCTACTTTATTATATCAAGAGGTTTTTCTCAATATTACAACTTCTCCTTCCAGAATTTCAACATGCTCTTACGTAAGTGGTAAGTAGTGTTGGCACGCTCAGAAATTGAGTGCGAACGCATTGGATAGCTTATCTGGTAGAAGGTCTTACCCAAACGGATAAGTTCGTTTGCCATAAGCTCCATGTTCTGATAGTGAACGTTATCATCGCCTGTTCCGTGAATCATAAGCAACTCTCCCTGCAATCCAGCCGCATGGCTGATAGGAGAACCCTTCTTATAACCCTCGGGATTATTCTGCGGAGTATTCATATAACGCTCCTGATAGATATTATCGTATGTTCTTTGGTCGGCAACAAAGGCAATTGCAATTCCTGCCTTGAACACCTCTGGATAACGGAACATACAGTTCAAAGTCTGGCTACCGCCACCGCTCCACCCGTTAATTCCGATGCGAGTGCTATCCATATAGTTGTACTTACGGCACAAATCCATAATTCCACGTGCCTGATCCTCGGATGCAAATGTTCCAACCTCTCCGTAGATACACTTTCTCCACTCGCGTCCGCGAGGAGCATTAGCACCACGGTTCTCGATACTTACTACAATATATCCTTGATTTGCCTGTAGCTGATCCCAAAGGTAACCACCCTCCCAGGCATCGTTTACAGTTGCACTCGCAGGCTCACCATATACATATACAATTACAGGATACTTCTTTGTTGCATCGAAATTGCGAGGTTTGATAATCCACGCATCAAGCTCCAAATCTCCGCTCTTTGCCTTAACAAACTCCTTAGGATTCAATCCCAACTTGGCGTAGGCCTCTTTTGCGTACTCATTGGTCTCGACAACCTTTAAAGTTTTATGGTTAGGCAATGAAATCTGCTCTATATAGGTTGGAGTTGAGGCATTGCTATAGCTATGAACAGCCCACTTTCCGTTTGGCGAAATGTTATAGCTGTGCTGACCTGACTGATCTGCAGGAGTTACACGCTCTACCGAGCCATTGCCAAATAGTTTTGCCTTATACAAATATCTCTGTGTATAGTTATCGGGCGAGGCCATAAAGTAAATCACACCGCTCTTCATATCGGTTCCCTGGGCCGAGATAAAGTCGAAATCGCCCTTTGTAATTGGAACAATCTGCTTACCATCGCGGCTGATTCTGTACAAATGACGCCATCCGCTACGCTCGCTCAACCATGTGAACCATGTATTGTTTTTCAACCACATTATATCATCGTTGGTATCCAACCAGGCAGCATCGGTATCGGTAAAGATATTCTTCGGTCGGTTATCTGCCAATGAAACTACCCAAATCTTATTGGTATTCTGCTCACGGTTCATCTGCTGGATAAACAGCTCATTGCTTCCCGGAATAAAATCCATGCGTGGAAGATAGTTGTTACGTGGATCTCCGGGGATTGGAACCCAGGTTATATTACCACCCTCGGCTGAAACATAACCAATCTTTACTGCAGAGTTGGGAGTTCCTGCCTTTGGATATGGGAATTCTTGAATGGTTGCATAGATTGAATCTATGTTATTGATCATTGCAAATGTTCCGGTTCCCTCGGTATCGCTCTGCCAGAAGGCAACATACTTGCTATCGGGGCTCCAGCGAATACCATCGCGGCAACTGAACTCCTCCTCGTATGCCCAGTCAAAAGTTCCGTTTACAATTCGCTCATTGCCATCCTTTGTAAGTTGTGTACGAACCAACTTCAAACCATTACTCTCATCGATAGCCTCAACATAAACATTGTTCTTTGATACGTATGCAATCTTCTTGCTATCGGGCGAGAATTTTGCAAACATCAACGATGACTCCGGCAAGCCCTCGCCCACCTGTACACACTCACCTGTCTTAACGTTCAAATACCAGTAATCTCCACGGGTATCATAACGCCAAACACGCTTGGTATTTGTATAGATAAGAACTCGCTCTCCATCCTCGCTCCAAATTATATCACGAACCGCAAACTGAGTTCCTGTTTTGGGATTCTTCAACATTGAGGCCGGGATAAGCACGGTGCGCTGATCATTCGCCATGTTATACTTGGCAAGCTCAACTCCATTCTCTACTCTGTCATACTTGTAGTAGTGGTCTCCGTCGAACCAGCTCAATCCGCCACCTCCTCGGTTATGAAGCAAATTACCCCTGATCACATTTTCCAGGGTAAGCTCCTGTGCAAATGTTGCGACTCCCAAACAGAGCAGCAACAGAGAAACGATTGTCTTCTTCATAGGATTTGTTATCTTAGTTGTTTGTATTTTTAGAATCTGTCTAAATTTTATTATTCATTCATTTTCTTACACTGCTTACAATGGTTTCGGCTTCTTTGAGAATCTTTTTGGTCTATATTTTACTTCCTATCTTGGCAATATGTTATATTGCCTTCGCTACGAAGCAAAATCTATCCTCAAAAATTTTTCTCAAAATAATCTCGAAATAAACTTTAAACAGCTTCTTAGATTTTCTCTAATGCCTGCTCAATATCGGCAATAATGTCCTGTACATTCTCGATACCGACAGACAAACGGATCAAATCGGGTGCAATGCCTGCAGCCTTCAACTGCTCCTCGGAAAGCTGACGGTGGGTATGACTTGCGGGGTGCAACACACAGGTACGCGCATCGGCAACGTGGGTAACAATGCAAATCATATCCAGACTATCCATAAATTGAATTGCCTGCTCGCGTGTACCCTTCAAACCAAATGCCATAACTCCACACGAGCCGTTTGGAACATACTTCTGACCCAACTCATAATACTTATTGCTCTTCAAACCACAATAGTTAACCCAGGCAACTTTAGGATGATTCTCAAGATACTCTGCAACAGCTTGCGCATTCTTACAATGCTGAGGCATACGCAAGTGCAGGGTTTCAAGACCCAAATTCAACAAAAAGGCGTTTTGTGGGCTTTGAATCGATCCCAAATCACGCATCAACTGAGCGGTTGCCTTGGTGATAAAGGCCATCTTTCCAAAAGCCTTTGTATAGGCCAATCCATGATACGATGGATCAGGCTCACACAATCCGGGGAACTTATCGGCATTAGCCTCCCAATCAAAGTTTCCGCTATCTACAATCACTCCTCCAACTGCAGTTGCATGTCCATCCATATACTTGGTTGTAGAGTGTGTAACAATATCTGCCCCCCACTCGAATGGGCGACAGTTGATTGGAGTTGCAAAGGTATTATCGACAATCAAGGGCACTCCATGTTTGTGTGCTGCATTTGCAAAACGCTCAATATCGAACACCTTACATCCCGGATTTGAAAGAGTCTCACCGAATACGCACTTTGTATTTGGACGGAAAGCAGCATCAAGCTCCTCATCGGTACACTCCGAGTCGATAAATGTACACTCAATACCCAACTTCTTCAATGTAACTCCGAAAAGGTTGAATGTACCTCCGTAAATATCATTGGTAGCGATGAAATGGTCACCTGCCTCACAGATATTGAAAACAGCATAAAAATTTGCTGCCTGACCCGATGAAGTCAACATTCCTGCAACACCACCTTCAAGGGCAGCAATCTTTGATGCAACAGCATCGTTAGTAGGGTTCTGCAAACGTGTATAGAAATATCCGCTTGCCTTCAAATCGAACAGATCCGCCATCTGTTCTGTATCATCGTATTTGAATGTAGTACTCTGGAATACAGGAAGTACACGAGCTTCTCCATTTTTTGGTTGCCACCCTGCCTGAACGCAAAGTGACTCTCTTTTTAATTTTGTTAAATCCATACCTTGATATAAAATAATTTCAAAGTGCGAATTTAATAAAAATATTTATACAACTTATACTCACCATCATCGTCACAAGCAACAGCATACATACAATCACCTTCGACTGCAAACGCTCCAACAACCTCACGTGTTTCAAATATGTTCTTAATTGTCAGATTGTAATCATACTGAACAATATAAGGTTTTGAAATCTCTAAGGCATTATTAGGGACACCCCAGAATAAAGTATATACCGCATCATTTGTGATAAAGGCATTCTCGGTTCCTATTATACACTCATCCGTAGGATTAACCCACTTAGGCGAAGCACCCTCAACGATGTTATACTGAGGTTTTGAAATATGCAATGCTTTCTTCAGCTCTAAAACATTGTCATTCAGGCGAAACAACTCAATATCAGCAATCAAATAAAAATACAAAGAAAAGAAAAAAAACATCTAAGAAAGTTACAAAACAACGCCTATCTCCTAACTTCTAATTGAATAAGTCCCTCCACGGCATCCTCAAGGATATCCAAAACATTCTCGAAGCCCGAAGCTCCTCCATAATATGGATCGGGGACATGGTCAACCACCTTATTTACACAAAAATCGGTCATGCGGTGAATCTTTGCCAACTCATCAGCACCGGGAGCCAAATCCCGTAAACGGTCAATATTGGAATCATCCATACCTATAATCATATCGAAATCAAAAAAATCATTATAGGTTATTGGGCGCGATAAGTGAGTTATTTTGTATCCCCTGCGTGCAGCATGCGCCCTCATTCGTGAATCGGCAGGCTCGCCTTGATGATAACTTATAAGTCCCGCAGAATCGATATAGTAACTATCACTCAATCCCAACTCATCAACCCTCGCCTGCATAATTGTCTGTGCCGACGATGAACGACAAATATTTCCCAAACAGACAAAAAGAACTCTTCT
>CAZMOG010000079.1:0-8577 GCA_964567845.1 uncultured Odoribacter sp.
GCTCCTAGCGAATCATCTTTTATGATATCTCTGTTCAATTCAATAATCTTTGCTACAAGATTATTGTATCTCACATTATTAAGCTCCGTTTGTCTCTTTTTAAAACCTTCAGAATCAAACTCTGGTTTAAGATAAAAAAAACTAAACCTACGTCGCAACGCATAGTCTATCATTGCCAAACTACGATCCGCGGTATTCATCATGCCTATAATATAGAGATTATCTGGAACATAAAATTTTTCTCCGCTATATGCAAGGGTCATCTTCTCTCCTCGATAGTCCTTTTCAATCAACATCAATAACTCCCCAAATATCTTTGAAAGATTTCCTCTATTTATCTCATCAATAATAAAGAAGTAATCTTGATTTGGACTATTTTTTGCTTGAGTACAAAAATTATAGAATATACCTCGCCTCAATTTAAATCCACTCTCTTCTGGTTTATATCCCTCAACAAAATCTTCGTATGAGTAATTTTGATGGAATTGTACAAAACAGATTCGACTGTCATCCTTTTCTCCCATAATTGAATAAGCGAGCCTTTTCGCACTAAAAGTTTTACCCACTCCCGGTGCTCCCTGTAGGATTATATTCTTTTTTACTATGAGTTGATTTTTTAATCGATCAAACTCTTCCGATGACATAAACACTTCATCAAGAAAGTCATTTTTAGTGTATGATTCTACATTAATTATCGGATTTGGTTTAGTATTTGCCTCACAAATTATATCCATTAATACGTTATACTCATCTTCTGTTAATTTAAAGAATGAGCCATTCGGATTTACCTTATACTCCATTGTCTGCAACTCAGGCAGATCTTTAAAAAAAACAAGGTCTATGGGATTCGTTAACGTTTCTATCTTTTTAAAGTATATACGTTCACCATCACTGGCTTTAGACACTTCTGCAAGACATAATATTTGTTTAGTAGGAGTAGATTCATAACAAATTACGGGATCTCCTACCTTTGCATCTATAAAGTTTTGATATATTCTACGTTTATTTCCATTAGCATTGTATAACGTATAATCTTGTTCTTCTCCCACAACCCACTCCGTCAGTTTCCAATACTTAGGATTAGCATTTAACCACCAATAACCTGCATGAAAAGATGTCTGGGTAATATTACATTTAGATTCATTTACCTTAAATAATGTGTTATCTGAAATGTTAGTTGTTATTGATTTTTTATCCATATACTTACCAATATAGTGCACAAAATCTACTGTAGCTGTCCTAAAAAAGTTATCTTTGTAACAATTTTCTGTTAGAATTCCACTTAGAAGTTGTCTATATTCATAATCTTTTACCAAGGCCTCTGCAATGGAATCATATAATTCATATGCTTTAATAATTGCATCCGTACCTTGACCGCGTAATCTTACATTTAAACCGAGTTTAGCAAAAATTTCAACAGCTATAGAGGGTTTATAAATATAATACTTATCAGGGAATCGTAACCATAGATATATACTAATGACATTATCAGATTGATAATGTTTTTTCGTCCCTGTAGGATCCCATATCTTATGAATTGATAATATATTGGCTTTAAAATTATCTATTCGTTCTTGTAGTTGCTTAGAATCATCATAGAGATCTTTAAAAATACTTCTTATATTGTCCTCATATACTCCTGCATAATTTTCAATCATTTTGCGAGGAAAATAATTAACCGCTGCTAACAGATTACCTGTCCTAGCCAAAGAACAAGAAAGCATTTCGGCAAAATTTTCTGCATCTATATCCCAATTATCCTGAAAACATTTTACAGCTTCCCATTTATATATTTCGTTAGGAATATTCTTGCTAAAATCTGTCTTATACTTGTCTATAAGCATTTGCAACTTTGTTTGGTCTACCGTAATCATAGCATTATAAATTTATTTTCTTCTCTATATTGTTTGTCCCCTTAACGTCGAATATATATAATGATTATAAATATACTCCTGGAACAAAGTTAATCAATAATTTCATTAAATAGAATCATATATTCAACTAAACATTAACACAATTATTTGAAGTTAAACAAAAATAGACTAACCTTGTGGTACTTGTATTAGTTTAATATACAATGAAGAACAATATTAGAGACATTCTTGAATATATTATTGCATTGGTTAATGAGTTTGCCAAAAGATTTGGCTTGACAGAAAAACAGGCCTATAGATATATTCGTGCTCATAAGGGTATTGCATTCATTGGATGATGCAGTAGAAAGGGTTTCCCTATTTTGTAAAAAAACAGGAGGAAAATTATGATTCTCTATCACGGCTCAAATGTTCCAATTGAACAAATAGAACTGGGAAAATCGAAACCATATAAAGATTTCGGCAGAGGGTTTTATTTGTCTGAAAATGAAGAATAAGCCATTAACCTGGCTCAATCGAAAGCTATCACTCTGGGTGGAACTCCTATCGTGTCTAAATTCAAATTTGACCATTCTGCAATGTATAAAACCAATTTACGTGTTAAAGTCTTCACAGAATACTCTGAAGAATGGACAGAAAATGCGATACAATATCTAATAAAAATATGATAAACAAAGAGTTTGAATACCTGAAAGAGGCCATTCTGTAGATTTAGCAGAACTACTTTCAAAAGACTTTGGAATGACTATATCTGAGGCTCTTGATACATTATACGAATCAGAAACTTATTCCAAATTATGCAACCCTGAAACCGGACTCTATTATCAAAGCTCACTTTATGTTTATACATTCCTTAAAGAAGAATTAAATACCGGAACTATATCATAAAAACGGTACAGATACTATATATACACACCTTTTGTTCTACAAAATCTTACTTTCACTCTACCGCTATTGTTTATATAAAAGCAGATATACAACTAAGACAAGTTGTAGAAGAATTATCAGGGGAATTCCATATTTGAATTTTTTGTGCAGGGTTTTATGATGCCAAAGTTTCACCCCCAACCAAGCTCCGATACTTCCTCCAAGAATGGCAAAAAGGAGCAATGTGGCCTCGGAAATACGCCACCCTCCTCTTTTGGCTTTCAGTTTATCAATGCCATAAACCACAAAGGATACAACATTGATTATCAACAAATAATACAATACAGCTATCAAGATCATTTGTGCAAAGGCTCCCACGTTTAAAATATCCCAAACAGCTCAATCTCGAAGATTAAAGTTGAGCCACCCGGGATTCCCGGCTGAGAAAACTTACCATAACCCAACTCAGCCGGAATATAAACCTCCCATTTATCTCCAACACACATCTGTTGCATGGCAATAATCCAACCCTCAATTAACTCATTTAGGCGAAAAGCTACAGGCACACCTGTACGACTACTATCAAACTTCTTGCCATTAATTGTCCAACCTGTGTAATGTGCAGTGACAACGCTACGAGGCGAAGGGTGTTTACCATCGTTTTTACCCTCAGTGATTACCTTGTAGTAGATTCCTTTCGGCAGAGCCTTAACTCCCTCTTCCTTTGCCTTTTCAGCCAACCAGTCCTTATTGGCTTGAATATATTCCTTTTTCCCCATATCACGCTATCTATAAGCTTACTCCATCAATAAGATACCTGTCGCTACCAATCTCAAAATATGTTCTTTTACCTTTTCCTGTAAGATAAAACTTATATCTTTTTCTGGTTTTGGTATTCATAAAATTGCCTGAATGTTTTTTCCCAAGACTTGTTCCGCCAATACGAATAATATTGCGATTAACCTCTGCGGGTATTGGCAACACGACTGCGTCAGATATATCGATTACCTTCTTGCCTATAACAAATTTTACGATAAGACTTTTACCCTCTATCTTATTTTCCATAGGGAGCGTGCCTAATACCAATAAAACACTTCCGGCTATTAACAAAATAGTTCCCACTACTGTTATCCACATAATTCTTTTGGGCTTCATATAAAACGTTGGCTATTTTACTTAAGAATCTTTGTTCCGATAAACTGAACCTGATATGGCCATTGGTCATCATTCAGTTCATTATCATCCCATTTTGGAGCAACAAATTTTGTTGGTGCCGGAGTAACAACAAACCATAAACGTTCGGTATCGGCAGGAACGACAAACGATGTTTTATCGGAAACAACGCCCTCGCCTCGTCCATAAACTTTATCTACTGAGTGGTAAACACGTTCTCCGTTTTTCAAAAGAGCCACATAACCATGTCTGAAACCTCGCTCACCACCCAATTCTGTATCATTATAAATTCTGCCGGGCACCTCTTGTGAAACTCCATTGGTTGTACACATTCCCGAATCGCCATCAGCCAATTTTGCGCCCTTGTCCAATGCAGTGAAGATAGTTTTAATCTTACCACCACCCTCGGGAACCTCTAAAGCAAATAGGTCAACATACCCACAACCATCAAAACCCAAACTATGAATCTGTCCCATCATTACTACATTTAATTAATGAACACTCACCTTAACTGTTCAAAGTTAATATAGTTATCACAAAAAGGAAAATAATAAAACCGGATTTTAGAGATAAATTGAAAAGTGCTATTTTTGTAGTGAACAAAAACAAATAATACAATGAGCAGAATTGAAGAGGAGAAGAAAACGGTAGCTATAATGATCCGACTCTATTGTCGTCATTGTGAAAAGAACAATGAGATCTGCTCTGATTGCGCCGAATTGCTCAAATACGCCGATGAGCGCCTAACTAAATGCAAATTCGGAGAGAAGAAACCTACCTGCAAGAAATGCCCTATTCATTGCTACAAACCCGATATGCGTAAGCGCATGAGACAAGTAATGCGATGGGCAGGCCCACGAATGCTACTCTACCACCCCGTCGAAGCCATCAAACATTTGTTGAGGGAATATGCTTAAACTTTATTGCCTATATTTGTAGCGAGAAACCTCGCCCGTTATAGGATTGGAAGAGGTACGTTCAAAAGAATTGGGTAAACACAAATTGGTTAGAAACAACAACTATCAATGCAGAAATCCGATTTAAAGAGCCATTAAACGAATCCATGGAATACCTTATGACCCATACCGATATGATCATAAAGTATTCCCAAGACGACGACCTTCCGGAACGATGGTTGGACGAAGCAGAGAAAGCCTATTGACTGCAAGCAATGTTGTTGCAAATCTTCTTAGCAACAATTGCGTCGATTACTGCCACTGCTGTTATATTGACAATGTCACGAACACTGCTCTCGAAGTCAGTAAAGTGAATTGGTTTGTTAAGTCCCATTTGGATAGGTCCGATAATCTCCATATCGTCTGCATTCATAGCTTGAAGCATTTGGTATGTCGCATTTGCGGAGCTAAGATTAGGGAACACCAAAGTGTTGACATCTTTGCCAAAGAGTTTGGTAAAGGGGTATTTACGGTCACGTAATTCACGATTCATTGCAAAATGCACTTGAATCTCTCCATCAACCACAATCTCCGGATAGTTCATGTGAAGATACTCAACGGCTGCATGTACACTTGCAGGGCTGCCTACCATGTCGGTACCAAAGTTCGAATACGAAATCATTGCCATTACAGGCTCACGGTTAAAGAATCGAACAGAGTTCTCAGCCAAAAGCGCAACATCGATGATGGTATTCGTATCCGGATGACGGTTTATAAGCGTGTCGGCAAGGAAGTATGTACCACTCTTAGTGTTGAGGATATGCATTGTGGCAAAGTTGTTGTGCCCCGGACGAATACCAATAACCTCTTTTGCCACCTTGATAGTATTGCTGTATTTGGTATATAGACCTGTGATAAAGGCATCGGCCTCGCCAGTTTCCACCATCATCATTCCGAAGTAGTTGCGCTCGAACATCTTGTCGTTGGCCTCTTCGAATGTATAACCTTCTCGTTTTTTCTTTTCGGTCAAAATACGTGCATAACGCTCACGACGTGCAGCCTCGCGGTCATGGCGCAGGTTTATAATCTCGATTCCCTCAAGGCTAAGATCAAGTTCCTCTGCCTTTTTTGCAATCATCTCGTCATTACCCAAAAGAATAGGCTGACAAATACCCTCGGACTTTGCCTCGACTGCAGCTTTCAGCATGTTTGGATGAATACCCTCAGCAAACACTACGCGTTGTGGATTGGAACGAGCTGTATCCATCAACTGACGAGTCAATTTTGACTCATACCCCATAAGCTCTTTCAAGTGCAAACTATATGCATCCCAATCGGTAATCTCCTTACGTGCAACTCCAGACTCGATGGCTGCCTTTGCCACTGCCATCGATACCTCGGTAATGAGTCTTGGGTCAACCGGTTTCGGAATGAAATAGTCAGGTCCGAAACTAAGGTTGCTCACCTTGTAGGTCTCATTCACCACCTCGGGCACCGGTTTTTTGGCCAAAGCAGCAATTGCACGTACGGCAGCAAGCTTCATCTCTTCGTTGATGGCAGTTGCCGCCACATCAAGAGCTCCACGGAATATATAAGGGAATCCTATTACATTGTTAATTTGGTTTGGATAGTCGCTACGACCTGTTGACATAAGCACATCGGGACGTGAAGCCATAGCATCCTCGTAAGAAATCTCGGGTACAGGGTTGGCAAGGGCGAACACTATTGGAGAATCGGCCATTGAGCGCACCATATCCTGTGTAAGCACATTACCCTTCGAAAGGCCAAGGAAGACATCTGCACCACGTACCGCCTCTTCAAGAGTGTTAATATCACGACGCTCAGTTGCAAACCATCGCTTCATCTCATTGCCGGGACGGTCCAATCCCTCTCGGTCAGAGCGTATAACACCCTTTGAATCAAGCATCACAATATTCTCGTGACGGGCTCCGAGAGCTTCATACAACTTTGTACACGATATTGCTGCCGCTCCTGCTCCATTGACAACAATCTTTACATCCTCGATTTTCTTTCCGGCCACTTCAAGTGCATTGATAAGTCCAGCACTCGAAATAATGGCAGTACCATGTTGGTCATCGTGCATTACAGGAATATCGAGCTCCTCTTTCAAACGTCGCTCTATCTCAAAACACTCCGGAGCCTTAATATCCTCAAGATTGATACCTCCAAATGTAGGGGCAATTGCCTTGACAGCCTCGATAAACTTCTCCGGATCTTTTTCGTTGACCTCAATATCAAACACATCTACACCTCCATATATCTTGAATAACAGCCCCTTACCTTCCATAACCGGTTTTCCGGCGATGGCTCCAATATCGCCCAAGCCAAGTACTGCAGTTCCATTGGATATTACTGCAACTAAATTTCCTTTGGCTGTGTATTTATATGCATCCTGCGGATTCTTCTCTATCTCCAAACACGGCTCCGCTACTCCGGGAGAATAAGCTAATGAAAGATCTGTTTGTGTACTATAAGGTTTTGTAGGTACCACCTCTATTTTACCAGGCTTGCCCTGCGAATGGTAGAGCAACGCCGCCTCTTTTGTTATCTTTGCCATATTTTCATTCAGTACTACTTGTGAAACTATTTAAAATAGCTACTTATATTCGATACGCAAAGTTACCATTTTTCTTGCATTTATGTGGACAAAAAGAGTCACTGCCTCTATAGCAAAAGCAAATCAAATTGTGAATTAGCGGAATAACAGTGAGCGAGTCTGCAAAACCACAGATATTATTATCAAAAATATTCCAATCCAAAACGAAAGGCCTATTTCACGCAACTCACCAAACAACAATGCAGCTATTGCAATACTATAAAGAGGCTCCAGATTATATGCCATATTTACTGTAAAGGCATTTAACTTACGTAAAGCAACAAGTTGAAAGAGAAACGGAATAACAGTAAAAACCGATCCCAACAGCAAAAGATACAACAAATCATTTCCCTGAGGCACAATATATTGTGTAGGATAAACCACTTTATACACTGGCATACAAAGAGTCAGAAACAAAACTCCTCCAATCAGTTCATAAAGAAGCATTGTACTGCTCTCCTGTTTAGTCTGATTTGCCACATTTATATTCAGAATCGAAAAGATAGAATAGAGTGCTGCACATAAAAGTCCAAGAGCTATTCCTACTCGGAACCTTATATCTATAGTGAATATCAATAATATACCAGCAATTGCTATAAAACTTAATCCAATATTCACCAAAGATACCTTGGTCCTATTAATCATTGGATCAAAAATGGCAGTAAAGAAGCACGAGGTTGCAACACAAGCCACGCCTATCGAGACATTGGAAGCCTGAATACTTGCAAAAAATGCCACCCAATGCATTGCCAGCAAGGCACCACATCCACATATCTTCATAATGCTTTTGAGCGAGGTCTTATGCAGTCTACGCATAAAAAACATCACCGCAAATAACACCACAACACTTACCGCCATTCTGTACCAGACCAACGGCAAACCATTTAGCGATATCAGTTTCCCAAATATCCCGGTCCAGCCCGCCAGAAAAACAGCAACATGCAAAACTATAAGTGTCGAACTCCTCTCTTTCATGCTATAGACTATCATACAGAAGCGCAACGCTCCTCTCTGCAAATTTCTCGGAAGCTGTTTTATTCAATTACTTTCATTTTGATTTAACAATAAAATATCTGCTTACTAACATTGAGATTTCTGCTGTAAAAGTACAATTTTTTATTTTAACATTTCATCGATTTGATATAATCTT
>CAZMOG010000080.1:0-8414 GCA_964567845.1 uncultured Odoribacter sp.
GTTGCCGTACAACAGTTTTCAAGACTGCCGCCATCGACCACTCGGCCAAGCCTCCTTTTTGCGGTTGCAAAGGTATTGTTATTTTTGATTGTATACAATAGTTGTGTGATTTTTTTTGTGGATTTTTTTTTATACTTTTTTTGGGTAAATGTGTTAATAAGTTGAAGATTTTTGCAGACATATCTAAATAATTATTAATTTCGCAAAAACCAAAACACAAAACTAATGGATAACAAATTAAAACCGGATTTGGATAGAAGACGAGCCCTAAAGCTGATGGGTTTGACAGCTTTATCGGCAACTGTTGCGGGTTGTACCGGCAAGAGTACCGAGAATATTATGGCTTTGGGACAGACCGTAGGATTGAAAGAGTCTGAAGTGCCAACCGATAAGATGACCTATTCTACTGTTAATGAGGACAAGGTCTCTATTCTGGGCTTTGGATGTATGCGTTTCCCAACCACAGCCGATGGTAAAATTGATGAGATTGCTGCGGAGAAGTTGGTTGATTATGCAATGGCGCATGGAGTTACCTATTATGATACTGCGTGGCCCTACCACGGAGGAGCTTCCGAGCTTACTATTGGAAGAGCTTTGAAGAAGTATGACAGAAAATCGTTCTACTTGGCTGATAAGATGCCGACCTGGGCAATTAGCCGAAAAGAGCAGATTCATGAGATTTTCAACAAGCAGTTGGAGAAGTGTCAGGTTGACTATTTCGATTACTATCTATTACACAATCTGCAAACCTTGCGCGATTATAAACGCGTGTACGAGGATTTTGGAGGCCTCGCTTATCTGATTGAACAGAAGAAGAAGGGAAAAATCCGTAAGCTGGGTTGGTCTTTCCATGGTGATATGGAGCTGTTTGAGTATGTTCTGAATCAGGATATTAAGTGGGATTTTGTGCAAGTCCAGATAAATTATAATGACTGGAATCATGCCAGAATACCTGCGAAAAAGTTGTACGACATGTTGACTGAGCGCAATATTCCAATTGTTGTAATGGAACCGCTTTTGGGTGGACGTTTGGCGCGTTTGAATGAGCAGGCAATCCGTCTATTTCACGAAGCAGAACCAACAATGAGTAATGCATCGTGGGCGTTCCGTTTCTTGGGGTCGTTGCCAAATATGTTGACCGTTTTGAGCGGAATGACATATATGGAGCATTTGCAGGATAATATCAAGACCTATTCACCTCTTAAACCGTTGACCGATGATGAGTTCAATATGTGTCTTGAAGCTGCCGATTTGTTAAACAAGTATCAGACCATTCCATGTACCGACTGTAAGTATTGTGTACCATGTCCATACGGAGTTGAGATTCCGGGTATCTTTACATTCTATAACAAGATAATCAACCACGAGAACTTGATTCGTGCAAATGCCGAGCAGGATGAGGAGTGGTTGCAAAAGAGAAAGATATTCTTGACCGATTACAATAGAGCAGTTCCCAAAATGGCTCAGGCCGATCGTTGTATAGGTTGTCGCGAGTGTGTGCCATTGTGTCCACAGATGATCGATATTCCTCGTCAATTGCAGCGAATTGATCGTTTAAGCGAGGATTTGAAATTAACCATTAAACACTAACAGCCATGTTAAAGAAGTTAAGAGTAATATTTGCAGCAATATTTTTCGTAGCGATAACATTGCTGTTCCTTGATGTGACAGGAGTAATTAAACATTGGTTTGGCTGGATGGCAAAGGTGCAGTTGGTGCCTGCTGTTTTGGCTGTTAATTTGAGCGTTATAATTATTCTTGTAGTGATGACACTGCTTTTCGGTCGTATTTACTGCTCGGTGATATGTCCTATGGGAGTGTTTCAGGATATAGTTTCAAGAATACATAAAGCCTTTGATAAGAAACACCGATATGCATACCGTAAACCATGTACAGTGCTGAGATATGGGCTAATGGCGGTGTTTGTAGCGTTGTTACTTGCCGGTTTTACGGGAGTTGCAGCTATTATTGAACCATATAGCGCATTTGGTAGAATTGCATCGAATCTATTCTCGCCAATATATTCCGGAGTAAATAACATTTTGGCATTTTTTGCAGAGAGATTGAATAGTTATGCTTTCTATCCGGTAGAGATTTGGATTAAGGCAGGAGCAACATTTGCAGTGGCAGTTGTTACATTTGTGGTAATATTCTGGATGGCTTGGAGAAACGGACGTTCATATTGTAATACAATATGTCCGGTAGGTTCGTTCTTGGGATTGATTTCGAGATACTCAATTTTTAAGCCTGTAATCAATACAGAGAAGTGTAATAGTTGCGGTTTGTGTGCAATGAAGTGTAAGGCTCATTGTATCAACTCAAAAGAGCATCAGATTGATTACTCACGTTGCGTTGTGTGTTTTGATTGTATTGAGAATTGTAATAAGGGCGCAATAAGTTACTCTTTGCGTAAATGTTGTTCAAAGAGTTCATGTCAATCTGCGGGCGAGGCTGCTCCTGAGAACAATTCGCGTAGAGCTTTTGTACAGGGAGTTGCAATGGCCGTTGCGTCGGCTCCTTTGGCAGCTAAGGCTGCAGGTGAAAGAGTTGTGGCAGAGTTGCAGGATAAGAAGAGTTATAAGCGCGAAACTCCAATTGCTCCTCCGGGTTCGAAGAGTATTGCACATTTGAATCAGCATTGTACTGCGTGTCAGTTGTGTGTTCAGAGCTGTCCTAACGATGTTTTGAAACCGGCTACAGGAGAGTATGGAATAGAGGGCTTTATGCAGCCGACAATGAGCTATGACAAGGGGTTCTGTCGTGCAAACTGTAATGTATGTTCAACAGTGTGTCCTAATGGCGCAATTTCTCCAATAACTGTTGAGGAAAAGGCTTCGACAAAGATTGGTAGAGCAGTTATCACTCTTGAGAATTGTGTGGTAAATACCGATGGAGTTACTTGTGGAAACTGTTCACGTCACTGTCCGACCAAGGCAATTATGATGGTGCGTAAGGATGGTAAGCAGATTCCTACAGTTGATACCGAGAAGTGTATTGGTTGTGGAGCGTGCGAGTATGTTTGTCCTGCACGTCCATTTTCAGCAATTCATGTTGAGGGTAATGAGATTCACCACTTAATGTAATTAGGAATTAGTAATTAGGAATTAGACATGGTGAGTTTGCTACCGCAAACTCACCATGTTCATTATTGTCTTCTTATAAGTTAACCCTTTAATTTGCTGAAACCTTGTCCGTAAACACCGGCAACATTGCTTTGTGATATAAAGGCGTTTGGATCTATATCCTTAATCAAGCGCATTGTATCGAGAGCTTGGTTTTTCTTTACGATTGCAACAACAACTTTTATAGGTTCTCCACTATAGCCACCTTGTCCGTCAAGGAATGTAACTCCGCGGTTAATCTTCTTTGATATACCATAGGCAATCTCTTTGTGCTTCTTTGAGAAGATCATAAATTGTACAGATTGCTGAGCGCTATTTACTACATAGTCAATGACAAATGTCAGAAAGATGAGGGTGGTGAATCCGAAAACAACTCTTCGCCAATCTTGAAAGATAAAGTAGCACGATGAAATAATCACAATATCGCAAAGCATAATCATCTTTCCGAACGACACGTCGCGATATTTGTTGACAATTGCAGCAATGATATCGGTACCTCCGGTGCTTCCGTTATGTGTAAAAATCAATCCCATAGAGAATCCAAGTATAGAGGCTCCGATTACGCATGCCATAAAGTCTTGGCCCTCGCCCAATAACTTTGGAAGATTACCGGCCTCGTCCTTGACAAGCTCTTGTGCCAACCACAAAAGAAATGTAAGGGCAAAGATTGCGTAGATTGTTTTAATGCTGAATTTTGGCCCTAATATTTTTAGGGCTACCAGGAGTGATGCAGCATTGATTACAAAATATGATACCTGCATTTCAATGCCTGTTGCGTAGTATATGATAGCAGAAATACCACTCACGCCTCCTGTGGTAATCTCGTATGGTAATAGGAATACCGCCCAGCTTATGGCGTAGATAATTAGTCCTAAGGTAATCATGATATAGTCGTTAACCTCTCGACCAATTTTTGTGTTAAAGTAATTTAGTTTCATCAATTCTTACTTTCTTAATGGTTCATATATTAGGGATTATTCGCACCCCTCGTATTCTGTGAATTTGCCGGTGGTCGAGTCCATAATGAAACCTCGCACAATAATATCGTTTGGAATAAGCGGATGGTGCTTTACGATATGAACACTTTGGCGAACCGATTGTTCAATGCAATCAAAACCGCTAAGCCAGTCGCGAAGATTAATATCGCAATACTCCATCATGTCAATGTGGTCCTGCGACACTCCGCGCTCAATCATGTGTTTAAGCATAACCTCGCTATCCATGTGTTGCACGCCGCAATCAGAGTGGCCGACAATCATAATCTCTTTAACTCCAAGCTCATATATGGCAACTAACAAACTTCGCATAACAGAACCGAATGGGTGGGTAATAACACCGCCGGCATTCTTGATAATCTTGGCATCGCCATTTTTCAGTCCGAGCGAGGCCGGAAGTAATTCAGTTAATCGGGTATCCATGCAGGCAACAATTGCCAACTTCTTGTCGGGATATTTGTTTGTTAAATATTTCTCGTAGCTCTTGTTTGCTACAAACTGCTCATTGTATTCTAATAGCTGGTCGATCATAATAACTCAATTTACTAAATGCGAAGATACGAAAAAATAGTAAAAAAAATCCCCCGTTAAAGGACGAGGGAACCTAATGTTTTCACAACAGATAAGCCCGCGCATCGCCTCGCGGTTACGCTGTTTCCGACAGTTCAAAGATACAAAAATGAAAGCAATTCACAACCAAGTGCACTTCCATTTGCGCAGCGTGGAGGCTGTTTCCGCATGTTCAAAGATATAAAAATGAAAGCAATTCACACCTTACGGCATCGTATAGCATATTAGTTGAGATTAAAAATACACTTTTTCAAGCGAATAATTTGATATAACAACATTTTTTAGGGCGAATAAGCGGAAGTTTGATACACTTTTTCTACCGAAAAAGGTATAGCAATGTAAGTGCAGAGCTGAGAGCTAAATAAAAAATGAGCACTTGAAACCGTCTCCGTTCAAAAAGATGAACATCATCAAACCGTCGTTTCAAGTGCCTAAAGCGTAAAGATAATCCGAGTTACACGTTTTTACCCATTTCGTATGCTTGTTGTAGGGTGGGGTGGTTTTCAATTTCGCCCTTTTCGTAAACACCATTTCCGAAAATTACACCCTTTTCAATCGAGCCCTCAAGGCATACTGCCAAACCTCGCATACACTCTAATGTACAGTCTTTTGCGGTATCGGCTGTCGCGGCAGCAGTGATAATGTAATAGAACTCCTTATTTTTAATTTCCAACCAACGTGCAACGGTTCTGTCAATAACGGCTTTGAGCTGTGCAGAGATAGAGTAGAAATATACAGGCGATGACAGTACCAATACATCAGCAGTAGCCATTTTGTCCAAAATCTCCTTCATGGCATCCTTAATGGCGCACTCGCCATTGTGCTCTTTGCAGTAGTAGCAAGCAAGGCATGGGGCAACTTTTTTACCCTGAACCCAGATCTTTTCAACCTCGTTACCTGCCTCTTCTGCGCCTTTTATAAATTGATCACACAATGTATCTGAATTGCCTCCTTTGCGTGGGGAACCCGATAGTACTAAAATTTTCTTTGCCATATTCTTGATAGTTAGATTGATTTTAATTGTCTGCGAAGTTACAAAAATGAAAGCAATTTTACTATTTTTGTCATTGATAATCTTTAAGTAGAGGTTATGAAAGATATTAAGAAGTGGGAAATTCTTGGAACAGAGTATTTGATTCAGCGTCCATGGCTTACTGCTCGTCGCGACCATGTTCGTTTACCGAGTGGAGTAGAGAATAGGGAGTATTACATTCTTGAATACCCTGAGTGGGTGAATGTTATAGCTGTGACAAAGGATGGTAAGTTTCTTATGGAGCGTCAATATCGTCATGGAATTCAAGATGTCCGCTATGAGTTATGTGCGGGAGTTTGTGAGGTGGGCGAGGACCCAATGGTTGCAGCTAAGCGCGAATTGCTTGAGGAGACCGGTTATGCCGGAGGTATATGGCGTAGTTTTATGACTATATCTGCTAATGCCGGTTCTATGACCAATTGGTCTCATACCTTTATTGCCGAAGGAGTGGAGCCTGTCAGTGCGCAAAATCTTGAGGCTACCGAGGATATAACCATACACTTAATGTCCAAGCGTGAGGTTTATGAACTGCTAAAGGGTGGTCATTTTGCCCAAGCTCTTATGGTTGCACCGTTGTGGCGCTATTTTACAGAAAATGGGGTTGATTAGCTTTTTTTGAGTTCTATTAGTTTGATTTAGTTGTATATTTGCTAATTTTGTATCGGTAAGTAATTGTAATTTTATGATAAATTTTAGTGAATTGATTGCGGAGTCGGACGAGGACTTGGAAAAAATATCGGCAGTATTGAGTGTGGGTTGTGGTAATGGTGATATGTTCGGTGTTCAATATGAGTTTAAGGATGACGATGATGATTGGAATAACGATTGTGTTCAAGCAATCGTAGATAAGGATGAGGCGCTGTTGCTGGCTAAAAATATCGGAGTTGCTGTTTCGAAATTGCCTGAGGTGTTTTGTGACAAGTTTGATCCCAATTCATCGGTATTGGTGCCGTCGGAAATTGAGGCAATTTTTAAGGATATTCTGGATTTTATAAGTGATTCAGGGGCAAAGTACAAGCTGCGCTATTTGTAGTACAGTAGGTGTAAACAATTAAACAATATAATAGGTATGGAAAAGTTTTGGATAGTGACTCTGATGGTAATGGTAGCCATTGGATGTAAGGGTAAAGCGACTAATGCGGTTCAGGGTGAGGTATCGTCCGTAGAGCTACAAACAGAGCAGAAGGTTTACGAGAACGATTATATTGTTAAGGTGGGCGATATTGCTCCCGATTTTGAATTGACTATGGCCGATGGTTCTACATTCAAGTTGTCGGATCAGCGCGGAAAGTTGGTTATGTTGCAGTTCACTGCCAGTTGGTGTGGAATTTGTCGCCAGGAGATGCCTCATATTGAGAAGGATATTTGGCAAAAGCATAAGGATGATAAAGATTTTGTGTTGGTAGGTATTTGCAGAAGAGATTCGCTTGCTCAGGCACAGCAGTTGGTTCAAGGAACCGGTGTAACCTATCCAATGGTGCTTGATCCGGATTCTGAGGCCTTTACAAAGTATGCTACTGCCAAGGCGGGTGTTACCAGAAATGTTTTGGTGTCGCCCGAGGGTAAGATTCTAATGTTGACACGCCTGTTTAAGCAGGATGAATTTAACCAATTGGTAAAGACAATAGATAGCCTTCTTATTGATTGATTATGGATTATCGGTCAATATTAGATAAGATTTATGGGGAGATCCAGCCTTTCGCTCATATTGGCGAACAAGCAAGTTATATCCCTGCATTACAGCGAGTTAATCCTGATCAGTATGGGATGTGTCTGCAAACGGTTGATGGACACTGCTATTCATGTAAACAGGCGGATACTCGTTTCTCTATTCAGAGTATTGCCAAGGTTTTTGCTTTGGCAATGGGGTTGTCTTTGCGTGGCGAGGGGTTGTGGACAAGAGTGGGCAAGGAGCCGTCGGGTACAGCCTTTAACTCGTTGGTGCAGCTTGAAATAGAGAAAGGCATTCCCCGTAATCCCTTTATCAATGCAGGAGCAATAGTTGTTGCCGATGTATTGATGACAGAGCTTCAGAATCCCGAGGAGGAGTTTTTAAGCTTTGTGCGTGAGTTGTGTGGTGATAATACCGTTAATTATAATCATGAGGTTGCAAACTCCGAGCGCGAGGTGGGTTATTTGAATGCGGCCATTGCCAATCTTTTAAAATATCATGGTACAATTAAGAGCGATATTGAGCCGCTTTTGATGTTCTATTTCAAGATGTGTTCGGTTGAAATGAGTTGTAGGGAGTTGGCAAAGGCATTTGTGGCATTTACAAATCATAAGAAGTTCTCGTTTGCCGGATACAGTTTGTCTGCATCGCAAATTAAGCGTTTGAATGCAGTGATGCAGACTTGCGGTTTCTATGATGAAGCGGGCGAGTTTTCGTATCTGGTGGGATTGCCTGGCAAGAGTGGTGTTGGGGGTGGCATAGTGGCAATCTATCCAATGCGTTATTCGGTGGCAGTATGGAGTCCTCGCCTGAATTCAAAAGGAAACTCGGTTATGGGAATGAAGGCATTGGAGCTTTTGACAACTTATACCCAGGAATCAATCTTCTAAAATATTAAAAAAACCCAATTATATACTTGAATGCACCAAACGGTAATAAAAGTATCTAATCTGTGTATAAATAAAATAAGGTAACGTTGCCAAAAGTGGTTGGTAGAAGTTAACATAATTATTTAATAGAGA
>CAZMOG010000081.1:0-3480 GCA_964567845.1 uncultured Odoribacter sp.
CCATCGGGAAGTTCTGTGAATCGGCACTCCGTAATTTCCTCGGGAAGATACTCGCCAAGCAACTCAGGCCACTCCATAAAACACCTGCAACCACTGTAAAAATACTCCTCACAGCCAAAATCCAAGGCCTCGCTCGGCTCCTTTAAACGATAAAAATCAAAATGGTAAATAGAATCACCATCTTTAAGCATATACTCGTTTACAATGGCAAAAGTGGGCGATGTTACATCGTCAACACTTCCCAAACTCTCTGCAACTGCTTTAACAAAGGTGGTTTTACCTACCCCCATAGAACCACGAAGAGCAAAAAGAGTTTTGCCCTGAGTATATTCAATAAACTCGCGGGCAACCCTCTTGATATCTTCAAGGCCTTCAATAATCCAGCACTTCATAAACAACCTACTTTTTAACTCGCACTCTGTGAGTCTCCTCAACTCCACTCTCGATACGGTTAACCAAATTAAGAGCCAAGTGAGCAAACGCATTACCTGTAATCGAGTTTACATCATCTGCAACAGGATGTCCGGCATCGCCTCCATCGCAAATCGATTGGACAATGGGAATCTGGCCCAGCAACTGAATGCCTCGCTCTTTAGCCAACTCAGCACAACCCTCCTTACCGAAAATGTAGTAACGGTTTTCCGGAAGTTCTGCCGGAGTGGACCGTGCCATATTCTCAACCAATCCCAATACAGGAACAGAAATTCCCGGAGATTCAAACATATTGATTCCCTTAATGGCATCGGCCAAAGCAACCTTTTGAGGTGTACTTACAACCACAGCTCCGGTAAGCGCCACAGTCTGAACCAATGTAAGGTGAATATCACTTGTTCCCGGTGGCAAATCAATTAGAAGAAAATCCAACTCTCCCCAATGTCCTTGCTCCAACAATTGCTTTAACGCTCCCGATGCCATAGGGCCTCGCCACACTGTTGCCGATGCCGGATCGACAAAGAAACCAATTGACAAAACCTTTACACCAAATGCCTCGATAGGCTCAATCAACTCTTTACCATCTACCTCTACCATGTATGGGCGACCGTCTTCGCATCCGAACATTTTTGGAATTGACGGACCATAAATATCTGCATCAACAAGTCCAACCTTATAGCCCTGCTTAGCCAATGCCACTGCAAGGTTTGCCGATACGGTTGACTTTCCAACGCCACCTTTGCCCGACGATACTGCAATAATATTTGCAACATTTTCAAGCGATTCCGGGCGCTCCATGTCCTGAGCATAGACAACAGAAATATTAACGGAATAACCAGCCTGCTCCAAAACAGCAGAACACTTGTTTACAATACTTTTTTCGAATGGATCACCCTTCTTTGGGAATACCAATTTCAAGGCAACACCACTTTCGTCAACCTTTATATTTTTCACCATATCGAGCGACACAACACTCTTCGGTGAACCGGGATATTTTACCTCTGCCAAAATCTCCCTAATATGTTTTACACTCTCCTGATAATCCATTACCTAATCTGTTTCAACTCCTTACGCAAAGTTTTATAATCGGGACAAAAGCGTTCAACCAAACTCCAGAACTCATCGGAATGGTTCTTCACCTTTGTATGGCACAACTCATGAATAATGACATAATCAATCACCTCATCGCGCGCCAGCATTAACTTCACATTCAGACTTATATTATTTTCACAGGAACAACTTCCCCAATTTGAAGAGTTATTCCTGAAACTCAATTTTCCATATTTAAAGCCGCACCGTTCCGCAAGTTGCTTAACACGTTCAGGAAGCAACATTTTGCACTCCTTCCGCATAACTTGAACCATAAGTTGCTTTGCAACCTTAGTCAAAAGTTCCTTATTTACGGGCGAGGGCGCATAAAGTTTAACTTCGCTACCGAATTCACGCCACTCATAACTTGCTCCTGCATGCTGCAAAAGCTCAATGGTATGTAATCGTGTTTTGATTTTATCTCCCAAAGAGTACAGACTTTCAACTTTATGAGCCTCAAACTTTTCCTGATTTTTATCTATCCACTCCAAATGTTTCCTAATAAACTCAACAACATCAGAGTACGAAAAATCCAATGGAACATTAACCCACACCCCCTTATCGGGAGCCATTCTTAAAGATAAATTACGGAAGTGTCTTCCTATCCTTACCTCAATTTTATGCCCTTGAACATCAATAAAATCCATACACAATCAACGAAACGAGGGCGACCGGAAAAGCCACCCTCTTATCCATTAAGCGTAATACCGCAAGGTTAAGCCTTTACCAACTCGCTCAATTTAGCGAAACACTCATCGGTCTTAGCCATCATATCGCGGCCGATAGTTGTATAGAAAGCCTTTTTCTCAGCCTTAGCAATTCGCTTACCGTCAGCAATACGAGCGCGGATATCATTTCTATAAGAGATAATATCGTTTACCAACTCAGATACCTCGTCATCATGTCTCTGTGCATAGATTGCATAGTTAATACAGTCAGAAATAACTGCGCTTGCCAAACAATCTACATCCTTCTTCAAACCTTTAATACTTGCCATATCTATTTATGTTTAACAGTTTCTAATTTCAAACCCCAAAAATAGGGATTGAATTTCATCTTTACAAATTTTTCAAAACTTATTTGCTCTGTTCTGCAAAAGCAAATCCAATAAAACCATTGCAGCCATAGCCTCGACAACAGGAACTGCACGGGGTACAACACACGGATCATGTCTTCCATGAGCAGTAAATTTCACCGCATTTCCGTTAACATCGACACTATTCTGCTCTCTGGCAATGGTAGCCACAGGTTTAAATGCCACCTTAAAGTATATATCTTCACCGTTGGTTACACCACCTTGAATACCACCGGAATTATTTGTCAAAGTAGCAACTTTACCATCCTTCATAACAAAAGAATCGTTATGATCACTGCCCCGCATCGACGCGGCCTCGAAACCTCGCCCATACTCGAATCCCTTCGCAGCATTTATACTCATCATGGCATGTGCCAACAAGGCTTGGCAACGGTCAAAAACAGGCTCTCCCAATCCAACAGGAACACCCTGAACCACACACTTAACAACACCTCCTACGCTATCACTCTGAGCTCTAACCTGCTCAATAAGAGCAATCATCTGCTCAGACTTCTCTGCATTGGGGCATCGCACAATACTCTGCTCAATATGTTCAATCAATGGCACAATGCCATTATCACACCACTCAACATTACCAATTTGAGTTGTAAAAGCCGTTATCGACACTCCATACCCGGCCAACACCTGCTTTGCTATTGCACCTCCTACAACTCTGGCTATATGCTCGCGAGCCGAAGAGCGTCCACCACCACGATAATCACGAATTCCATACTTTGTACTCCAAGTATAATCGGCATGCGATGGTCTATAGGTATCCTTTATGTTTGAGTAATCCTTACTCCTTTGATTCTCGTTTCTTACAACAAAAGCAATAGGCATACCGGTTGTAACCCCTTCGAAAATTCCCGAAAGAATCTCAACGC
>CAZMOG010000081.1:3490-7897 GCA_964567845.1 uncultured Odoribacter sp.
TACATATTATGAAGGTTGTTTTACTTGAAGATGTAAAGGGAAAGGGTAAAAAGGCCATTGCGTGGAGTTGCAATCTTCGATTGTCCCGGACGGCGGCGGTTCAACTCCGCTTGAATTGCTTGAACATCCAACTCCAATCCGGCCGGACATCCATCAACAACACCACCGACAGCCTCGCCATGTGATTCGCCAAAGCTTGTTAGTGTAAACAACTTACCAAAAGAGTTTCCTGCCATAATCGTGTAATCTTAATGCCCGCAACAGCCTGAAGGACCCTCAGATCCATGGTCATGACCACATCCGCATCCACAATCATCACCGTGGTCATGTCCGCAACCGCCGTGATCGTGACCACAGCCACCACCGCAACTTCCGCAATTTCCACCGCATGAATGCTTTTGAAGCGCAGCCAACTCCTCCTCTGTTGCAGGACGCACATCAATAATCTTTCCGGAGAAGTACAAATCCTTACCAGCCAATGGATGGTTGAAATCCATCACAACGGCACTATCATTAACTTCAACAATCTTACCCATCAAATGGCGACCCATACTATCAGCCATTGGAATTTCATTTCCAACAACCAAATCGCTCTCCTCAAGAGATGAGAAGATATCTTTCTCCAACTCCACCACCATCTCCTCGTTTCTCTCGCCGTAAGCACTCTCGGCAACAATCTTGAAAGAGTAATCATCACCGGCTTTCTTCAACAAAATGTTTGCCTCGAATAGTGGCAAGGTTTGTTGATGACCGGAGATAAACACCAATGGCTGCTCCTCGGGAGTAGCCTCGACAACAGGGCCATCCTGCTCTGTTCTCAAAGTATAACTTAAAGTTATAACGTTATCAGGTTGAATCATATTTCTATCTTTTGTTTTAAAAATTTCAAAGCACAAAAATAGTTATAAAATACCGAATTTCGAACCAATAACAATTTTATTTGCTCAACACTTCGAAAAGACAATGAAATTTGGTAATTTCGCACCAATTTAGATAAAAGCAAATGAGGCATTACGATTTTATCATTGTAGGTAGTGGATTGGCAGGACTTTATGCCGCCTATCAGGCAGCAAAACATGGTCATGTTGCATTACTTACAAAAACGGTGCTAACCGAAAGCAACTCCTATTTTGCCCAAGGTGGAATAGCAGCAGTTACCGACGAACAAGATGCACCATCGTACCATTTCAATGATACAATTATTGCCGGGCGAGGTTTATGCGATTACCCGGCAGTGAATATTTTGGTAAACGAGGGACCTGCAAGAATCAAAGAGTTGATTGACGAGGGCATGCGTTTTGATATGCAGAACGGCAGTTTGGCTCTTGGTTTAGAGGGTGGACACCATCACCACAGAATACTGCATGCGGGGGGCGATGCTACCGGCAGAATGGTATCATTGTTTATGATTGAAAAGGTTAAGAACAATGCAAACATTGAAATATTCGAAAACCACTCAATCATTGGACTACTGACCGACAATAACCACTGTTACGGAGTGCGAGGCTGGGATGAAAAGAGATGCAAGGAAGAGCTTTTCTTTGCTACCAACACATTCCTGACAATGGGAGGAACATCGGCGCTATACAAACGCACCACAAATCCTCGAACCACCATTGGCGACGGCATAGCCATTGCCTACAATGCCGGATGTGAGATTTGCGACATGGAGTTCATTCAATTCCACCCATCGGCAATATACACAAAAGGCGAAGAGGCATTTTTAGTGAGCGAGGCTGTTCGTGGCGAGGGAGCGCACCTTCTTAACCACAAATGTGAACGATTCATGGTTCCGATTCACGAGTTGGCAGAACTTGCTCCGCGCGACATTGTAGCACAATCAATATTCCGCGAAATGCAAAAGAGTGGCGAAGAGCACGTATGGCTATCGCTTAAGCATCTGCCCTCGACACTTGTAATGCACCGCTTCCCCACCATCTATGCCAAATGCAAAGAGTTAGGAATAGAGATGTGCGACAAAATACCGGTTGCTCCGGCTGCACACTACACAGTGGGAGGTGTACGCACGGATAATAATGGACGCACAAATATTGAAAACCTGTTTATATGCGGAGAATTGGCATCGACGGGAATCATGGGAGCAAACAGATTGGCATCGAACTCGTTGATTGAGTGTCTTGTATTCGGAAAACGTGCAGTAAAGGCGGCCATGCAAAACAAAGCACCGCTAACCATACCGGAATTTGCACCAGAATACACAATCAACCCGGAACACAGCAAGGATTACGAGATTCTTAAAGGAACAGTTTCCAAACTAATGACCGAAGTTGCAGGAATCATCAGAAACGAAGGAGGATTAACTGCCGGCTTGGAGGTACTTCAAATGCTAAAAAATCACTTTAGCGACGAAAAGGAGTACTACAATCAGATCTCATTGAACCTCATTTGTGTTGCCGAGCTAATTATGAAGGGGGCATTGAATCGCAGAGAGAGTCGCGGAGGTCACTATCGTGAGGATTACCCTGAAAGTGATGACCGTTATTTATGCCACACCATTCAACAAAAGGGGTGCGAGCTGAAAGAAATTGCAATAGATACAACAGAAGAAGATAAAAAGAGTATGTTTGAGAATCAACTTATCGAGAAGCTAATTGATTTGGCAATTGAAGAGGATATCGCAACCGGCGATGTTACAACCGAATCAATCATACCCGCACAGCGCAAAGCTGCAGCAGAGTTAAAAATGAAAGCCGACGGAGTCATATCGGGATTGGACGTGGCAAAACGAGTATATCAAAGATTTGAGAGCGATATTACCTGGATTCCATACGTTAAGGATGGTGACCACGTAAAGAAGGGCGACATTATCCTTCGCATTGAGGCAAGCTACAGAACACTGCTTTTGGGAGAGCGTCTCTCTTTGAACATTCTTCAAAGAATGAGCGGAATTGCAACAGAGACATGGAAATATGTTAAGGAGCTTGAGGGATACAACACACAACTTCTTGACACACGCAAAACTGCCCCGGGTTTAAGAGTATTGGATAAACTGGCTGTTAAGCAAGGCGGTGGAACAAACCACAGAATGGGATTGTTCGACATGTCAATGATTAAGGACAACCATATCAAGGCGGCCGGCGGAATTACTGCTGCAGTAAAGGCTGTACGTTCAACCATTCCTGCAAGCATTAAAATTGAGGTTGAAACAACCAACCTCGACGAGGTTCGCGAGGCATTGGCAGCCAAGGCCGACATCATTATGCTCGACAACATGAGCAACGAAGATATGACACAGGCGGTTAAAATCATTAACGGAGCGGCAAAGACCGAAGCTTCGGGAAATATGAGTATTCCTCGTTTGAAAGAGGTGGCAGCCTGCGGTGTTGACTTCATAAGCGTTGGAGCACTTACCCACTCGGTAACAGCACTTGACATTAGTATGAATTTTATAGATTAAGAATTAAATATAGAGATGAAAGTATCATTAGGCTGGTTAAAACAGTATATTGACATAGATTTAAATGTTGAAGAGGTTTGCCAAATCCTTACCCAGATAGGCTTGGAGGTTGGCGGTTATGAGAAGTTCGAATCAATTAAAGGAGGTTTGAAAGGTTTGGTCATCGGTAAAGTATTGACTTGCGTTGATCATCCGAACTCAGACCACCTACACATAACAACTGTAGATTTAGGCGATGGAACACCTACCCAGATTGTCTGCGGAGCTCCAAACGTAGCTGCAGGACAAACCGTAGTGGTAGCCACCGTTGGTACTACCCTATACGATGGCGACGAGAGCTTCGAAATTAAAAAATCGAAGATTCGCGGAGTTGAATCATTTGGAATGATTTGTGCCGAGGACGAAATTGGAGTTGGCTCAAGCCACGATGGAATTATTGTACTTCCAAACGATATTCAGATTGGAATACCTGCATCGGAGTACTACAATGTAACATCGGATTATACAATCGAAATTGACATTACTCCAAACCGTATCGATGGCGCATCGGTAGTTGGAGTTGCACGCGATTTGGCTGCATATTTGAAACAGAGCCGCGACATTGACTACAAACTTCCATCGGTCGATGATTTCAAAGTAGATAACAACACTTCAAAAACAACCATTACCGTAGAGCGTCCCGAGGCTTGTCGCCGTTATTGCGGAATCAGCATTGAGGGAATCACAGTAAAGGAGTCTCCGGAGTGGTTGCAGACCCGCTTGAAATCAATAGGAGTACGCCCTATCAACAACATTGTCGATGTTACAAACTTTATTCTGTTTGAATTGGGACAACCTCTACACTCATTCGATAAAGATGAGATTATCGGAGACAAGGTGATTGTTAAGAGTTTCCCTGCAGGGACTCCATTCGTAAATCTCGATTGAGTGTAAAGAAAACTTAACCCAGAAGATCTTATGATTTGTAAAGCCTAAGAAACAATGTTGAT
>CAZMOG010000082.1:0-7600 GCA_964567845.1 uncultured Odoribacter sp.
CTCTCTATTAAATAATTATGTTAACTTCTACCAACCACTTTTGGCAACGTTACCGAAAAAGGCAGAACCCTATTCAGTGTCCTGCCTTTAGTGACCCAACTGGGACTCGAACCCAGGGCCCCAACATTAAAAGTGTTGTGCTCTACCAACTGAGCTATTGAGTCAACACAACCTCTCGATTGCGGATGCAAAGGTAGTGTATATTTTTTAATACACAAACTTTTTACTTCAAATTTTTCTAAGAAATCAACGATAACGTTTCCACCTTCTCCAAACGTGCCAAAAGAGCATCGGCTTCAGACTCTCGGATAGATAAAACCATTGTACAAAGATTCTCGAAACGGCGTTCAAGCACATCGGGATTACACTCCTTAATTACCTTCATAACGCTATTCATTTCGATATAATCATATTGAATGGTAAAGATTCTATTAACAGTGCGCTCCACTATCTCGGCATTGGCAATTGCATCGGCCGCAGCAGTTTTATAGGCATTTATCAAGCCGGGAACACCCAACTTTGTACCTCCGAAATAGCGAATCACCACGATAAGAATATCGGTTAAATCATTTGAAAGTATCTGCCCATAGATCGGTTTTCCTGCCGTAGACGAAGGTTCTCCATCATCGTTCATACGGAATTTATCCTTTTGGGCCCCAAGTATGTACGCATAACAATGGTGACGGGCATCAAAATACTCATCCTTCAAAAGAGTTATATAATCCTTAATCTGCTCCTCCGTTTGGACAGGAAATGCAAAGGCAATAAACTTACTACCCTTCTCTTTATACAAACCCTCGCTCTGTGATGTGATTGTTCTGTAGGTATCCTCCATTAAGAGATTATATAACGATGAATCTGCTCTACCTTATTTCTGAACTCACTATTGGTGGACATTCTATTCTCGATAGTTCTGCATGAGTAAAGAACGGTTGCATGGTTCTTCTTACCAATAGCCCCACCAATCATTGAGAGAGAGTCGTTGGTCAAACGCTTAGCAAAATACATGGCCAACTGTCTTGCCTCAACAATCTCATGAGCCCGGGTTTTATTCTGAAGAGCACTCTCATCTATATTAAAGAATGCACATACTTTCTTACGGATTGTTGCTACAGAAAGACTCTCGGCAGTAGTTACGCGTGCTGTAGCGACATTCTCACGTCGTGGAGCATCGCCCAAAATACCCTTAACTGTCTCAACGTTCAAATCCTGCTTCATGTAGATTGAGTATGCCATAAGCTTTGTCAATGTACCCTCAAGTTCACGAACATTGTTATCAACACGCTCAGCAATCAAGTCAAGCACCTCCTGACTCAACTCCAGTCCCATTCCATAGCTCTGAACCTTTCTTAGAATAATATCCTTACGAGTCTGAACATCCGGAACATCCATCTTTGCAACAAGACTCCACTTGAAACGTGAAATCAAACGCTCTTCGATTCCCTCAAGCTCATTGGGATCTTTATCACATGTCATGATAATCTGCTTCCCTGACTGATGCAAATGGTTGAAAATATGGAAGAATGTGTTTTGTGTTCCTGTTTTACCGGCCAAATCCTGAACATCATCAAGAATCAAGACATCGACAAGCTGATAGAAGTGGATAAAATCATTTATCTCATCGCGCATCTTTGCTTCGATAAACTGACGCATAAAGAGATTTGCCGACAAATACAACACACTCTTTTCAGGATGGCGTTTCTGCACCTCCAAACCAATTGCATTCACCAAGTGAGTCTTTCCCAAACCTGAAGCTCCCCATAAAAACATAGGGTTAAATATACCTCCAGGCTTATTGGCAATAGCCAACGCAGCGTTATAAGCCAAACGGTTACAATCACCCAATACAAAATTGTCCATTGTGTAATCGGAAGACAAATTTGAATTGATAGAAACGCTGTTTTGGGGCTTCTCAAACGGATTTCTTATCTCGAATGCTGTCTTTACACTCTTTGGAGCCTGAACAGCGTTCAAGCCCGAGGTTCCTTGACGCTCAATACCTGCATCAGCATCGATTACCACATTATAGCTGATTGCAGGTACCAAACCATATACACTTTTTAGTGCTGTAGCAAATACCTGAGCATACTTTGTATCTATCTGCTCGCAGATATAATCGGACGAGGCTCTAAGAACCATTGATCTCCCATCGAACTCCTCCACTGACAACTGAGCAAAAAGAGCCTTGAACGCCATTGGTTCAACGCGTTCTGCCACATAGTCAAGACATCTTGACCACAACTCCTGTTTACTCATCTGCATAATGGATTAATCTCTATTTTGGGACTACAAAATTGTATAAAAAAATCTTCACAAAAAAATAAAAAAAACTCTCTTTTCTTTGGAATGTGCGTTCTTTCTCTAATTCAGCACTTTACACATAAACACTTATTAATAAGCTACTTACAAATGGCAAATCTTGAAATTGCGCTACAATATTCCACCTATAATTTTTAACAACATTTTAGATTGATACAAAATGATACTATGCCTAATCCCTTATATTTAGAGCAAAAAGACAACTTGAACCGGAACAAAACAAAAACATTATATTAACCCAATTAAGCAAAAACTATTTCGCTTTAATTTCTTATTTTGACAAAGTCTAAATAAATCGGAGATTAAAATTTTACCATGAAGGCATCGGGATACTCATCTTTCAATTTTTCAAGAACTCGCTCCACCTGTCCCTGCTTCTTACTATACGAGGTTACATAGTAGAACATTCCATGTTTATGGATCTCCTTCAAATCCGGGAATCGAGCATAAAGTGTATCGCCAAGAAGCACCGGTTCCTTGGATTTGTGAACGGCCACTCCATACAAAACGCTCTCTTTGTCACTGCTACCTCCAAACACGGATACATTAATATATCTCTTCGGATTATTCTGGAATCCCGTCAATATAGTGTTCATATTGAAGTAGAAGTCATCGTTATTCACAAGCTGACCAAGTGTGCCCTCGCCATTATTAATCTTATTGGTAATTGAATCCAAAGTCAATATCAACGAGTTGGCATTACCTATAAGGTTCATTTGGGTAAGTGAATCCGTCATCTGCGCAATATTTCCAATTCCACGTCCCAAATCCTCCTTACCCATTGACAACACTCCCGTAATACTGTCAAGATTGCTCACAATATTCGTCAAACGAGGTGCGCTTGTAGAGAGCACGGTGTCAAGTGTTCCTGTCACACTCTCAAGATTGGTAATTGTACGGCTGATACTTGCAAGCGAGGCCTTAAGATTTGTCTCGTCATCGCCATTCAAGATTCCCTGCATTATAATCAAAACGGAATCAAGTGAATTCATCATGCTCACCGCTCTGTTTTTTATTGGAGCAATCTGCTCATTCAATTGCATCAGCAACGACTCCTCCTGATCGCTTGCAAGGGTATCACCACTCTCGGCATAAAAGTAGGCATCGCCCGGAATAAGCTGAATCTCCTTGGTTCCCATAATGTCGGCACTTGCAATCTTTGCAATTGTATTGGTCGGCAACAACAAATCACCCTTAACATTATATGAAACAGCCACCTTATCGAAATTCTCACCGATAAACTCTATCTTGGTTACTTGTCCTACCTTATATCCACGATACGATACAGAACTTGAAACCTTCAATCCATCAACCCTTGAATAGACCGACACGAAATTGCTATCTTTATCAAAAATCGAAGTTGCACTCAAAAAGTGTATTCCCCACACGAGTATCACCAAAGCGGTCAATACTGTCAATGCTATTTTAATCTCTCTCCTAACCATAACTCTACCTCTTATCCTGTTCACGTAGCTCTGCTACATTTGCAATCTTTCCATCTTTAACTCCTATTACAAAGGCTCCCTTTATCTTAGTTTTTATGCGTGCAGCACTCTTGGAAACCTCATCATAAGATTTACTCTTGCAAATATAATATTTATATCGATTTCCGTCGGCCAAACAGTAAACAGTTTCTGCAACCCCAAATACCGCCGGGCTCTTAACCGGCTCCAACAAACTTCCAATTTGAACGGCAAAAAACCAATCATCTCGTTTTACGTTCTCCACTGAAACCGGTTTCTTCTCATCCTTAGGTTTCTCCTCTTTTGTTTTTGGAGTCTCTTTTTTCTCTACAACAGGCTGTTTTTCAACAACTACAGGTTTCTTATCTAGAATAGGTTTCTGTGTCTCCATCTGTAAAACCGAATTATTACTCTCCATTCTTTTTTTGTACTCACCAAATGCTTTAAGCAACGATTTGGCCAACGAATTTTGGGTAGCATCGCTCTTCAAAGCACGCTCTTCGGTTGGATTCGAAATGAAACCAACCTCAACCAAAACTGCAGGCATTGATGCATCTTTTAACACCCATACAGGTTGCTGCTTAACCTTTCTATCACGCCATCCTGTTGTACCAACCATCCCCTCTTGCGCCAATGAGGCAAACAAAAGGCTCTCGTTAAGGTGCACATTTCTAATCAAATTAAAAATGATATACGACTCGGGCTTGGTTGGATCAAAAGTTTCACGAATCACCGAGTAGTCACTCTCGTACTTCAATGCACTATTCTCGCGCATTGCCGTACGCATATTCTGCTCACTGCTATTTGAACCAAGTACAAGGGTCTCAATTCCCCTTGCACTCCTATCCTCTGCTGAATTCAGGTGAATAGAGATAAACAAATCTGCATTGCAATCATTGGCAATCTGCGATCTTTTACGAAGATCCACGAAAACATCGCTCTTCCTGGTATAGACAACCTTTACATCTGGGTAGTTGCTTTCAATTAACTTTCCCAACTTCAACGCAATTGAAAGAGCAATCTTCTTCTCCTGAGAAGAGCTACCAACCGCCCCGGGATCCTTACCTCCATGGCCTGCATCAATACAGACTGTCTTTATTTTTGTTAAATTATTCTGTGCACTGATATTGCCACAAACCATAATCGACAAAATCAGTACTCCAATTACACCTTTTAGCAACTTATCTATAATTCTCATCTATAAAACCGAGTTATTAATCATGCAAAGGTAATAATATAACTCTCCATTTCCGAAATTATTACCTATTTTTTGGATTCATTTTGTTTTTTTAAAATGAATATCTTAAAGGTATGGGTAATATTTCTTAAATTTGCGCTCCGTAAATGGAGTTATAATTTAGACGACTTGCAAAATAGAATAAAGATATATAGAGTTATGCCCATGCTGCTCCTTATTGCAGTTATGGTCACTTTTTTTGTGCCTAAAGCGAATGCTAATGCTTTCATTAGAATCGCTACAGACACAACTACGGTAATATACGATACCGCTACTCTTGTATCCGACACAACATACGCAGTTTCCGACACAACCGTAACCGACACTGCTGCGCCAAAACCCCTGTTCAACGACATTGTACGTTTCAAGGCCCAGGACTCTATTCAGATTAACATGCCTCGCCGCGAAATATATCTACACAAAAACAGCCAGGTAAACTACATAACTACCGAATTGCAGGCAGACTACATTGCGCTTAACATGGATGAAAGTTCAGCCTATGCCGAGGGGGTATTGGCAGACTCAGCTACCGGTGAGATTTCAGGAAAGCCCCACTTCAAGGACGGCAACCAGGAGTTTGACAGTAAAAATCTGAGATACAATTTCAGAAGCGGTAAAGGTATTGTAAACAACATTATAATGAGCGAGGGCGAAGGCTTCATTCAGGGCGAAATTACAAAACGTATCAATGATAGTGTTTACTTTATGGAGCGAGGCCTCTATACTACTTGTGATAACCATGAGCATCCCCACTTCCACATTGGAATGCTGAAAGCCAAAATGATTAAGGGAGACAAGGTAGTCAGCGGTCCCGCATATCTGGCAATTGAAAATGTCAAGATTCCTATTGGAATTCCCTTTGGATTCTTCCCATTCTCAGAAAAGGGAACATCGGGAGTTATTATCCCTACCTATACCGAGGAGAAGATGCGTGGATTCGGATTGAAAGATGGAGGTTACTATTGGGCAGCAAGCGAATATTTCGATGCAGCCATTACAGGAACGATCTATACCAATGGTTCATGGGCTCTTGACTTGGCTTCCAACTATAAAAAACGATATAAGTTTACAGGTAGCTTCCAATTCGGAATCAGTAGAAATACATACGGTGAAAAGACCGATGCAGACTACTCAAAAACATCATCATGGTCAGTTCGCTGGACACATGCCCAGGATTCAAAGGCAAATCCATATACAACCTTCTCGGCATCGGTAGATTTGTCATCTGCAAACAACAACTACTACAACTCTACATCGTTGAACGAGATTGCCAACCAGCGTAAATCATCGAGTATCTCGTTCAGCCGTAAATGGCCCGATTTGCCTATAAATATCAGCACATCGTTAAGTCACAATCAGAACAGTGCCGATACAACAATATCATTGACATTACCGAACCTTAATTTAAAGGTATCGCAGATATATCCATTCAGAAAAAAAAATCGTTCAGGCAAGTACAAGTGGTACGAGAATATTGGCTTCACCTACGCATTCGAGATGAAGAACAATATCAGTACCAAAGAGTATAAACTGGGAGAATCATTCAAAAACATTGCAAAGGACTGGAAGAATGGATTTAAACACAACATTCCGTTGAACTTGAGTTTAAAACCATTCAACAACTTTACAATTACCCCATCGTTCCAATATACCGGAATCGGAGTATTAAAAACAATCAGAAAGAACTGGGTTGTCGATACAAGCAACCGTCAAGGTGGTTATGTAAAGACAGACACCGTTATGGGCTTCAGATATGCTCACAACTATTCAGGATCGATTAGCGCAAGCTATACACCTACCATCTATGGTATGTATATTGCCAAAAATGAGAATCGCAGACTTGTAGCATTGCGACACGTTATGCGCCCCTCTATCAGTGCAAACTACACCCCAAAGATGGGAGTAAAGAGGAGTAAATATTGGTACAAGTATACCAACCCAAATACAGGAAAAGAGGTTGAATACTCTATCTTCGAGGGTCAACCATACTCTATCTCAAGCACAAGCAAAGAGAGCGGTAGTGTAAACTTCAGTTTGGATAACAATCTTGAGATGAAGGTAAAGAACTACGACGATACCACAGGACAAAATCCAACCAAGAAGATTAAAATACTTGAAAGTTTTAAGATTGCCGGTAGTTACAATATTTTTGCCGACTCATTGAACTTCTCAAATATTACATTGTCTGCCAGAACAAAGCTGTTCAACAACCTGACAATCAACCTCTCGGGTACACTTGACCCATATAAAATTACTGCCAACGCGGTAAGAATAAACAAATATAACGGAGGTGTTGGACGTTTGACAAGATTGTCTGCCACTGCAAGTTTCTCTTTATCGGCAGATAAGGGTAAAAACAAAGAGGAGAAGAATGAACGCTTGAATGGACACTACGATGACTATCTGGATTTCGATGTTCCATGGAATCTAAGCGTGAACTACTCATTCAGTTTGAGCAAATCATACTCAAAGAACAGTACCGAAGGAGCTACAAAACCCCTATGCAGAAACACCATTTCTCAAATTGTCAACGTATCGGGCGATTTATCATTAACCGATAAGTGGAAAATTGGAATGTCAT
>CAZMOG010000083.1:0-7300 GCA_964567845.1 uncultured Odoribacter sp.
AAATGACAAACAAAAGAAAACCGGATCAAAAATTACTTTTGACCCGGCCCCTTTTATTTTTTTTATACAACTTCTGAAAACAAGAGGCTGTCCGATAAAACTTGTTAGACAGCCCCCTGATTTAAATTATTTCGTTTTGGTGTAGCCAAGTTTTTTGAGAATTTCAATGGTTTTGGCTTTTTGATCACCTTGAACAAGAATCTCGCCATCATAGGTGCTTCCTCCAACTCCAAGCTTGTTTTTAAGCTCTTTTGCCAAGGAGTTTAAATCGCTCTCAGTTCCGATGAAACCGGAAATCAGAGTGACAGTTTTTCCTTTACGTTGTTTTGAATCAAGCGACACCCTAAGATTCTGTTTTTCGGGAGCCAAAGTCTCTTGCTCAACCTCCTCGTCATACTCGTATTGGAAGTGGGGATTGGTTGAATAGACAACGTTTATTCTCTCTTTTTTAGCCATAACTACTATTTTGAAAGTTCCTCGTGCATTGCTGCTGCAGCTTTACGTCCATCGCCCATGGCAAGGATTACTGTTGCACCTCCACGCACAATATCTCCACCTGCAAAGATATTGTTTATGTTACTCTGCATGCCATTGTTTACGACAATGGTTCCGCGTTTTGATACCTCAAGTCCTGCAATTGAACGAGGTACAATCGGGTTTGGTGATACTCCTACAGCAACAATAACCATGTCGGTATCAAGGATAAACTCGCTTCCCTCAACAGGAACCGGGCTTCTTCTGCCTGACTCATCGGGTTCTCCAAGCTCCATTTTCTGGATTTTTGCTCCACAAACGCGTCCTGTTGCATCGGCAATGTACTCAATAGGATTGCAAAGAGTCATAAACTCGCATCCCTCCTCTTTGGCATGTTTCACCTCCTCAAGACGGGCAGGCATCTCATCCTCGCTTCTGCGATATACAATAATTGCACGCTCTGCACCCATTCTCTTTGCGGTACGAACCGAATCCATTGCGGTGTTTCCTCCACCAACTACAACCACATTCTTTCCGCGAATAACCGGAGTCTCAGAGTTTGGACTATCTGCTCCCATCAAATTCACACGGGTCAAATATTCGTTCGATGAAAGGATACCATTACTGTTTTCGCCCGGAATATTCATAAAGCGGGGTAGTCCCGCTCCCGATGCAACGTAGAATCCCTTATATCCCTGCTCTTCCAAGTGCTGAACAGTGTCGGTCATTCCAACAATAAAGTCGGTAACGAATTTAACTCCAATTTTCTTTAGGTTGGTAATCTCGGCATCGACAACGGCATTTGGCAAACGGAACTCGGGAATACCATATTTCAATACACCTCCAATTTGGTGAAGTGCTTCGAATACTGTTACATCGTAACCATATTTAGCCATATCACCGGCAAATGACAAACCTGAAGGTCCTGAACCGATAACTGCAATCTTAATGCCATTTGCAGGGGCAACCTTTGGCAGGGTGGTTTGACCCGATTTTCTTTCGTAGTCTGATGCAAAACGCTCCAAATATCCGATTGCTACAGGCTCCTTATGAAGTTTTTGAATGTAGAAACATTTAGACTCACACTGTTTCTCTTGTGGACATACACGTCCGCAAACGGCAGGAAGAGCACTTGTCTCCTTTAATACTCCGGCAGCCTTGATATACTCTCCTCGCTCGATATTCTTAATGAATCCCGGAATATTGATACCAACAGGACATCCCTCCATACAGGTGGGATTTACGCAGTCCATGCAACGTTTAGCCTCGGTAACTGCCATCTCTTCGGTTAATCCCAAATTTACCTCCAAGCGTTGGCTTGTTGTTCTAACCTCTGGCTTTAGTTCCGGCATCTTAACTCGCTTAATTTCAGTACGAGCCTTTCCTGTGATAGCCTTGCGAAGTTCAACACGCCACTCTGCATCGCGGCTATTGTCTTCAATGTCGTGCTCGTGCTGATAGTGACCCAATTTTGAGCTCTCTTCTGCTTTAAATCCGCCCATCCGCTTTAGCATTTCATCGAAGTCAACCTGGTGTGCATCGAACTCTGGACCATCAACACATGTAAATCTTGTCTTTCCTCCAACGGTTATGCGGCATGCTCCACACATACCTGTTCCATCGACCATAATTGTGTTTAGGCTGACAATTGTCTTAATATCATATTTCTTTGTGGTGAGGGCGCAGAATTTCATCATAATGGCTGGACCGATTGCAACACACAAATCAATCTTCTCTCGTGCAATAACTTCCTCCATACCAACTGTAACAACTCCCTTGTTTCCATAACTACCGTCATCGGTCATTACGATAAACTCATCAGAGTATTTACGAGCCTCCTTTTCAAGGATAATCAACTCCTTTGTTCTTGCTGCAGCAATGGTAATTACCTTGTTCCCGGCCTCTTTTAATGCCTTGATAATCGGTAGCAGGGGAGCCATACCAACTCCACCTCCGCAGGCAAGAACAGTTCCAACCTTTTCAATATCGGGTCGCCGGCCCAGCGGTGCGCCAACATCGGTTCTATAATCGCCGTCGTTCAAATAACAAAGTCTTGACGACGCAGCTCCAATTTGCTGAACTACCAATGTAATGGTTCCTTTCTCTATGTTTGCGTCTGAAATAGTTAACGGAACTCTTTCACCCATCTCTCCAACTCTCACAATTATAAAGTTACCCGGGCGGCGTGACTTTGCAATAAGCGGAGCCTCTACCTCAAACTGAAAAACCTTCTCAGAAAACTGTTTTTTGCTAACAATACGGTTCATAGTAATAAATTAAATGTGTCAAAGTACAAAGGTATAAATTTTTTTTAACTAACTTCGCCAAATATTAGTGATTAACAGTGTATGGTAATAAGAAGTAAGGCTCCATTGAGATTGGGATTGGCAGGCGGAGGCAGTGATGTTTCGCCATATAGCGACATATATGGAGGTTTGGTGCTCAATGCCACCATTAATATGTATGCCTATTGTTCAATCGAGGAGACTGATTCCGATACAATTGATATTGTTGCAACAGATTTGCAACAAGAGGCAAGTTATCCAATTTCAGATTCTCTGCCGATAAATGGTACTTTGGATTTGCATAAAGGAGTGTATAATAGGGTTGTAAAGGATTATGGGGCGAGGCCTCGCTCATTCAGAGTAACTACATATTCCGATGCACCGGCAGGCTCGGGTCTTGGGTCTTCATCGACAATGGTGGTGGCAATTCTTAAGGCTTTTGTGGAGTGGTTGAACCTGCCAATGGGCGATTACGAGATAGCAAATCTTGCATATAAAATTGAACGCGAGGATTTGGCTCTTAGTGGAGGAAAGCAGGATCAGTATGCAGCCGCTTTCGGTGGATTTAACTTTATGGAGTTCCTTTCAGATAACCATGTGATTGTGAATCCGTTGAGGGTGAAACGTTGGATTGTTGACGAGTTAGAATCAAGTATGGTTCTTTACTATACCGGAGCTTCACGCAGTTCGGCAAAGATAATTGATGAGCAGAAAAAGAACACTTCAAATGGAAATTCCGTAGCTATAGAGGCAATGCATCGCATAAAGCAGAGTGCAAAGGATATGAAAGATGTGCTTCTTCGCGGCGATATTCAGGGATTTGCTGAGATTCTTGGGCGAGGCTGGGAGGATAAGAAGAAGATGGCAACATCGATTACAAATCCAATGATTCAGCAAGTTATGGATGTTGCCATGCAGGCAGGAGCAATTGCCGGAAAGGTGAGTGGCGCCGGTGGTGGAGGTTTTATTATGTTTGTTGTGAAGCCAACACATAAGAAACAGGTAATGAGGGAACTTGAAAAGCTTGATGGTCAAGTCATGCATTTCCAGTTCAGTGATGGTGGTACTCATGGGTGGAAGATTTATGATTAGTTGAGAGTTAGGAGTGACCAGTTAGGAGTTGTTCAATAAGTGAAAATTAAAGATAATAAAATTATGGAGAAGAGAGAGGTTCAAATTAGTTATAGGATTGTGAAAGCTGAGACAAAGCAATTTGCAATCTTCCCTGATAAATTAACCGTAGGTCAAGAGCTTAAGATTAATGCTCAGTTTAATTTTGCAGCAAAGGTAGAGGAGAGAAGTTTGGCATGTACGGCAACTGTAAACTTTATGCAGAGCGAGCAGGTTGTTTTGGTTGCGCAGTTTACATTGATTTTTGCAATGCCTGCAGAGACTTTTATTGCCTTTGAAGTTTCCGATGGTTGGAGTGTTCCTGTACAGTTCTTGCGTCATTTGGCAATGGAGACATCGACAACAATGCGCGGAGTGTTGCTTGCTAAGTGCGAGGGAACTCCGATTAGTGGAATTATCTTGCCGACATTCAATATGGGGGCAGTAATCAAGGATAATTTCAATATCAAGAGAAAGAATTCTGATTTTGTTGTTGATCCGACCAACTTGGCACAGGCTTGATAGTTGGGAGTGACCAGTCTGGAGTTTAAAATAAAATAGTGCTGATATGAATGTAATAGAGACTGAAATACCGGGAGTAATAATTATCGAGCCAAGAATTTTTGAAGATGCTCGTGGTTATTTCTTCGAATCATTTTCTCAGAAAGAGTTTAATGAGAAAGTTGCAAATATAACCTTTGTTCAAGATAATGAGAGTAAGTCAAGTTATGGCGTAATGCGTGGCTTGCATTACCAGAAACCTCCATACACACAAAGCAAATTGGTACGTGTGGTTAAGGGAGCCGTGCTTGATGTTGCGGTTGATGTGCGCAAGGGTAGTCCGACATACGGAAAACATGTAGCAGTAGAGTTGACAGCGGAAAATCACAGACAATTCTTTATACCTCAGGGGTTTGCTCATGGTTTTGTGGTTTTGAGCGAAGAGGCAATTTTCCAATATAAGTGTGATAATTTCTACGCTCCACAGAGTGAAGGCGGTATTTCTATACTTGATGAATCATTGGGAATCGATTGGAAGATTCCAATGGAGAAGGCTCTCCTTTCCGATAAAGATAAAAAGCATCCGAAACTTGCAGATGCTCCGATTGATTTTGAATATTAGTCAAGTTGATTAAAATATGATGGGGATGACGAAAAATTACTTTAGTCATCCCCTTTTTGTTTAATCTCTTATTTATTCAAAGGATTGTTGTATGTGAATGGGCGTGCCCTCTTCGGTAATTCCGTTAACAGTAATCGTGTAGGTGTCATCGAGTTTGGCACGAGGGAATGTAATGTTTAGTTGTGAATTACTCGATAATTTTACATTGGAATTCCAATATCGAGTAATTTTTTCATCAACAATATTCATAAGTTCTTTCTCTACATTGTAATGGGGTTGATAGAATGTAGTGTATTCACTTAATTGTGGGGCTAAAGGAGTTATGGTTTGTGTATTATACTCAATTTCATAATGGGGTATAAAATAGTCATATACTCCTATACCACGAGAAACTCCAAGTGATGAATTCATATAATTGTATTTTACTCCCAAAAGTTTTGGTAGCTCAAGTCCGTATGCTTTAAAATTATAATGTGGGCGTGTAGCCTTCATGTTACTCTCAATATAATTTTGTGGTGAGTATTTTTTTAATAATAACTGATAATATGAATATGTCTCCATACTTGATCCCGGGGTGTACATTTGATAACCATTAAGCTGCCTATTGGTATTACCTCCAAAACTTTCTCCCCATGGTGTTTCAAAAACTCCAAAACTTCCATAACTTTTTATGTCTGTAATTCCCAAATGAAACAGATTCCGGTTTCGTTTCTCTATTGAATCAACCATTAAATCATATTCAATTTGCTTTGGAGTTTTTCTTATTGAAACCTCGCCTAATGTGTTTATCTGTATCCCTTGTTCTGTATAGATGTAGGTTTTTGAATACATTTTATAAAAATCATAGTCATTATTACGAATAAATGAGGCTTCCGGTATGATAAGTTCTAACTTTCTAAATTCTTGATTATCGATGGTTAATCTTTGATTATTTCTCCCTCGTTTACTTTGGGCTTTTATAGTGAATTGGGTTCCCTCGCGAAAAAAAATATCGTCTATAATAAATTTACCGTTCTCATCGCATACGGTATGTTTTACAATCCCATTTGATCCTTCCATAGTTATTGATGCGTGAGCACTACTTTTACCTATAAAGTTTTCAACACTCCCTGATATAAATTGTCCTCGCTCCATATAATATGAATTGTCTGACGGGATGTTAAATTCTCTCCATCCTTGTGTGATCATTAAATTATCCAAATCGTCAATACGCACACATGTGTCGTTAGGGAAATAGAAGTTTGGATTCTCTATATGTCCCTTTAAATCGCTCTTTAATAACAAGTACGAATCTATCCCGCAATTATCCACACTACTTTTGTTAAGTCGATTATTGGTAATAGATATTGAGAAGTTTCCTGAAACAATGTCTCCTACATTTTCCAAATTAATAGTTACCGTTTCACTTTCATGTTCTCCTGTCAATTCGTATGGTGTAATTAAATTCAATTTGGGCCTGTTTTCCTTATGATTGTATATGAGCCGTTCGCTAATGATATTCATGTTATTATCAACCAACCGAAAGTTTAGAATTCCTTCTGGGCTGTTCTTTAGTGATAAAACAGCTTGTGGGGATTGATTTAAATCAATCTTAAGCAGCAGAATTCCACGAGAGATGACCAATAACTCCTTATTGCGTAATGACTCATTCTTAGGGTGTAGTATAGAGTATTTAATCGCTTCATCTCCCCTTTCAACTCTTATAGCGTAGCCGGTTGATGGGGTTGGGATTTGAAATCTTTTTACTCTGCCGTCGTTGCTTTGGGCAATAGCTGTATATATTCTATCTTCATAGCTCTCAATTTCAAAACTTCCCATACCCAAATCGTTCGTATTGAACTCCGTTATAATTCTTCCGTTTTCATCAATAATAGTTCCTGCAACTGGCAATCCTAAACCATCGCGACCGATACATTTCACCCCAATGCGTTGCTTAGAGTTGGCAATCAACTTTCCACCCTCAGGCATAAAATGAATGTGGAAATCCCGCTTGCTATGCGGAATAGGAATATATTGTTCCATATCTACAATACTATTAGTTGATGATTTGATTAGGATATGATCGGATAGAGAGTCTTTTATTGTGATGTTTGCTTTACCTGAATATCCGGTATTTGATACTTCAAACTCTCCGAATTGAGTCTCTCCAGGGATTCTGTATAGAAACTCCAAATTTTCGTATATTGTTCCCTTGGCATTGGTAAAGGTTAATTGTAATTCGCGTTCGCCGTCACGTTTTGGAATAGATGTTGCATTAATAACAACTCTGTGGTCAAAGGGGTTTATTACTCTTATGCGTTTTGTGTCA
>CAZMOG010000084.1:0-7212 GCA_964567845.1 uncultured Odoribacter sp.
AATTGAGAAATTTACAGCGTTTTTACCAACCGTTTTTGTCAATTATACCATAAAATAGCCTCCCAACTCATCGAGTGTATTGCAAAGCGATTACCCTTTGGGTTCGCTTTGCTAACTCGATTAATTAACGCTTATTCAGGATTACCAAAGCGCCAATAACCCCTGGCACCCAACCTGCCAAAGTCAATAGGGTTACAATCAATATTGACCCACACCCTTTATCCAATACTGCCAATGGTGGCAATAAAATTGAAAGAATCACTCTCCAAACTGACATAGCTATTAATTTTATTCATTTCATTTTTTCTATTCGGCACAAATGTACGTAAATTCTTAAATATTTCAAGTAAAATATTCAAGAATGCGTTCGCCGTAGATAAGATATAGAATTGTAGTTACACCGAACCGTGTGGCCTTACCTAAAATTATAAATATCAGGCATTTTACAAAATTCAAACGATAAAATCCAAGTCCAATGGCAAACACATCACCAATAAAGGGGAGCCAACACAAAAACGCAAGCATAGGGCCATACTTGTCAATTTTTGCTTTTTGGCGTTCAAGTTTCACGCGCGTTACATGAAACCACCTCTCTATCCACTCCCACTTTCCAAGATAACCAATATAGTACGAAGTTAAACTTCCCATGCTATTACCTGTTGTTGCAACAATAAAAGTTGCTAATGGATTGCATCCTGCAATCAAAGCTCCTATAACCAAAATTTCAGCACTAAAAGGTATTACGGTTGCCGCTAAAAAGCATCCGACAAAAAGGCCAACCAACCCCCACTCCTGAAGAAATTCCAGTTCCATATCCTCGATTACGATTAAGAAATACAAATTTCGCAATAATATTTAAGAATTGCATATAGTTTACGAGAAATATAGTACCTTTGGATATAAAAATAGTTAAAAAACCTTTTAGACTTTATGAATCAAGTATGGATTAGTGCATTGGGATTATGCGGAGCATCGCTCATAGGTTCTGTTATTGGTATGAGTTTCAAAAACTTATCTCACAAATGGAACGATATAATTATGGGTTATTGTGCCGGAATAATGCTTGCCGCATCGGTATTGGGATTGATATTGCCCGCAGCCGAAGGAGCCGGCACCCAAGGTTGGTGGATGGTTGCCATTGGAGTTATTGCAGGTGCTCTATTCTTGAATGTTTTGGATTTAATCACACCACACCTGCACATGCTAACCGGAATTGAACCCGAAAAACATGCAAACAACTCACATTTGAATAAGGTTCTGCTCTTTGTACTTGCCATTGCCCTGCATAAACTTCCCGAGGGTATTGCTGCCGGAGTTGGATTCAACGATACAGAAACAGGAGCAGCATGGTCAGTCAGCATTGGTATTGCGTTACAAAATATTCCCGAAGGCATGGTGATTATCTCTCCATTACTGCTGGCCGGAGTTAGCCGAATCAGGACATTGATAATATCATTGGCAATCGGTCTGCTCGAAATTGTCGGGGTATGGATTGGATATGGAATGGGAGCAATTTCAGAAATTCTACTCCCAATAATGCTTGCCTCTGCCGGAGGAGCAATGCTCTATGTGGTTAGTGATGAGATGATTCCCGAGACTCATACTCATGGTTACCAGAAGTGGGCAACCTATGCCCTGCTTTTGGGATTCATGACACTAATGTTTATTGATCTCTTTTTAGAGTAGACAGCTATAAATGAATTACAAACAAAACTACAATATGAGAAAAACAATTCTAACTATGATGGCATTTGCCACACTGCTACTTGGTTCAGTAACCAATATAGAGGCCCAGGAAAGATTACCTGAATATCTTCAGGCAGAAAAATTTACCCAGGCAAAACTAAACACAATGCTCTTTTCGACAACAATTGATCCACATTGGTGTTCCATAAGGGCAATAATTTCTGGTACAGCTACAAGACAAGCCGGGGAACATTTTGGTATGTCGTAAATCCCTCTTCGCGCAAGCAAGAGCAGCTTTTCAACCGTGAAGAGATTGCGTCGCAATTGAGCGAAATTGTACGTGATCCCTTTATTGCAGAGCAGTTGCCTATCAGAAACCTAAAAGCAGGCGAGGATGGTAAAACATTCACATTCGAGGTTAAATCATCAATAGATTCTACATTCCACTTCTCGTACGATTATACCACAAAAGAGCTTACCCATGTAAAGGATAAAGAGAAGGAGTTGAAGCGTTTAGGGTGGGGTTCAATATCGCCCGATAAGAAAACGGTTATTTATGCTAAGGATTTAAACCTCTACAAAATGAGTTACGAGGATTACCAAAAGGCTCGTAAAAATGAGAAGGACAGTACCATTGTCGAGATTCAACTTACAACCGATGGTGTTGAGTTTTTCGGTTATGGAATGCCAGGAAACAGAATGAATGGCGATACCCTATTGAATGGCAAGCGCAAAAGAGTTAACGGCTTGTGGTCGCCCGACTCAAAGCACTTTGTAACTATTCTTACAGATAGCCGCAAGGTTAAAGATTTGTGGGTAATTAATGTTATGGCAAAACCTCGCCCAACATTAGAGAGCTATAAGTATCAAATGCCTGGCGAAAAGGAGTCTCCTATTTACCATATGTACATCTTTGACATGGAGAATAACTCTCGCAAAGAGATTGATACATACGCATTCAAAGACCAAACTATTGGATTGGAGCACAACCCAAGAATGCAAAAAGAGCGCGATATGGAGGAACTTTCATCGGTTTGGGTCGGTGATAACAACCGCTTCTATATGTCAAGAAGCAGCCGTGATCTGCACAGAATTGATATCTGCTCATACACCATTGGACAAGACTCCGTTGTTCCTGTTATTAAGGAGCGTATGAATACCTATCAAGAGACTCGCGGTTTGAGAGTTTTAGCTCAGGGTAAAGAGCTGATTCAATGGAGTGAACGCGACGGATGGGCACACTTGTATCTGTATGATGATCAGGGTAATTTAAAGAATAGAATTACCAAAGGTGCATGGCATGTTGAGGAAATCCTGAAAGTTGATGAGAAGAACAGAGTTGTCTATTTTACAGCCAATGGGATGAACGAGGATGAGAATCCATACTATGAGCATCTATACAAGATTGGCCTTGATGGAAAGGGGTTGAAACAGATTACAAAAGGTGATTTCTTCCATACTACCGAGGTTGACGATGATGCACGTTATATTGTGGATAATTATTCACGTGTAAACACTATTCCACGTGCTGTTCTTATCGACAACAATGGAAAGGAGTTGATGACCCTTCAGGAGAGTGATTTTTCTCAACTATTCGCTGCCGGATACCAATTCCCGGAGTTGTTCACAGTTAAGGCCGCAGACGGAGTTACTGATTTGTATGGAGTTATGTACAAACCATTCAATTTCGACTCTACTGCCCTATATCCAATTATTGATTATGTCTATCCCGGACCACAGGTCGAGGCTACAACATATCCGTTTACCCGCATGAGTCCAAGAACAGACCGATTGGCACAGGCAGGATTTATTGTAATCACAGTGGGACAACGCGGTGGTCACCCAAGCCGCTCAAAATGGTATCATAACTTTGGTTATGGCAATATGCGTGACTATCCATTGGCCGATCACAAATATGCAATTGAGCAGTTGGCTAACCGCTACTCATTTATTGATATTGACCGTGTAGGTATTCACGGACACTCGGGTGGCGGATTTATGAGTACAGCCGCCATGTGTCAATATCCTGATTTCTTCAAGGCTGCTGTTTCATGCGCAGGAAACCACGATAACACCATTTACAACCGCTGGTGGAGTGAAACTCACCACGGAGTAAAGGAGAGAGTGGTTAGGGGTGATACAACATTCGTCTACAAGATTAGTACCAATCCACAGATTGCCGCAAACTTAAAAGGACATTTGTTGTTGGTTCACGGTGATATTGATAACAATGTTCACCCAGGAAATACCATGCGAGTTGTTGATGCCCTTATTAAAGCCGGCAAGCGCTTCGATATGTTGATGTTACCACAACAGCGTCATGGTTTCGGAAACATGAACGAATATTTCTACTGGAGAATGGTTGACTTCTTCTCTGAGCACCTTAAAGGTCAGAGCGAAACCAGTGTCAACATTCCTCGCCGATAAGGTTTAAATTAACTGTTAAGCTATATACTTTACAAGACAGAAGTTATCGTTTCGTATAGTATATAGCTTAATTCTTCACTGGTCACACCTAACTCATTAAACTGTAGGTCAAAAGCGACAATCCTGTCAACACCAAGCCAACCAAAGACTCGTAGGGGATCAATCGCAAACGCTCTTTTATACTCATCTCTACAGAACCTCCTGTGGCATGGAAGAATGATCCATGAGGCAAATGGTCAAGCACCGTTGATCCTACATTAACCAATGCTGCACCCCAGATTGCAGGAATTCCGGCCGCTAAAATTGTTGACGAGAACGAGGCCGAAGCGATTGTTGCTCCAGCGGTTGTCGATGCGGTTGCCGCCGACATCAACGCTCCCGACATAGGCCCCATTAAAAGAGCTGCAGAGTGTCCATTACCCATCAATGATATTAACATATCGGTCAACGATGAAGCCTTGATAATTCCGGCAATAGCTCCCGTACTTACCAGCAACACCGCCACTACCGACATCTTCTCCAATCCGAAAGAGATGCTTTCGGCAGCCTTACTCCATTGGCGCGTTGCAATAATACCCACAACTCCACCAGCAGGCAATGCAATAAGAGGATCTATTGCTATACCGGCCAGCGGACGTAATGCAAGCAAAAGAATCACGACCATAGGTCCGGCAATACTTGCAACGAACGAGGGCAATTTTTCACCCTTATCGACACTTTTAATAACTCCGCTTAAAATTCCGTTTCCTCTGTTTGGCATAAAGGGAATTATCAAATAGACCGTTATCAATAACCCTATCACTGCGGCAATAATATTCACGGCCATTACCGAAGATAAAGGGGCTCCAAAGTTTTCGGCTGCAATAATTGTATTCGGATTGGGCGAGATTATGTTTCCACATTTACCTCCTCCAACCAGAGCCAACAACATCTTAAACTTTGATACACCCTGCTGCTCGGCAATCAATATTGCAATAGGGGCAACTGTTATAACCGCTACATCGACAAAGACCCCAACTGCTGTCAACAACATTGTTGACAAAGCCAACGCAAGGAATATATGCCTGCTACCTAATTTTTCTACAATGGTCTTGGCTATGGATGCAGCCGCTCCACACTTAATCAAGACTCCCGACAAAACCCCTGCCGCAATAATTCTTACAATTGCAGGTGTAATATCCTTAACCCCGGAAATCATGTTATTGACAGTCGTTTCAAGCCCCATTCCTCCAACAAGGCCTCCAACAACTGCGCCAAGCAGCAAACTATAGACCGGCGACACCTTTCTGAGTATCAACACAATTGCCAATACCAGACCTAAAACTGCACCTATAGTACTTATCATAGAGACAACTTTTTACCCAATTTCAACAACTTTGCAATCTGCTCCGAAGTACGCTCAACATTTGCCATTGCCTCACCATACTCCATGGCTATAGCCAAATCCATTGGTTTGGGAACTATAGGAAATATTGCCGCAAAACCACTCTCATGCAACTCCGGACAATCCATTACCGCTCCACCTATTGCAATAGTAGGGATTCCCATAGATTTGGCCACCTGCATTACACCACTCGGTGCTTTACCCATTACCGTCTGTTTATCAAGCCTGCCCTCGCCCGTAATGACAAGCTCACTATCGGCAATAATACTATTAAAGTGCATTGCATTCAAAACCATATCAATACCACGCTCCAATGTTGCACCCATGAATGCCTTCAACGCACCGCCTAAACCTCCGGCAGCACCCGCTCCCGGCAAATTGGCTATATCAACCCCCAAATCACGCTGCACCACCTGAGCAAAATTTTTTAATCCCAAATCAAGTTGTTCAACCATGGCTGCTGTTGCCCCTTTCTGGGGAGCAAAGATATAGGCTGCCCCATTAGGCCCATATAATGGATTCGTAACATCACAGGCTACGGTAAATTTAGCCTCCTTCAATTCAGGCATTACATTGGTAGAATCAATCACAACAATCTGCTCCAATATCTGACCACCTCCATATAGCAACTTGCCATCGAGATCATAGAACTTAAAGCCCAATGCTCTTAACATTCCAACTCCGGCATCGTTGGTTGCACTGCCACCAATCCCAATAAGAAAATCCCTGCACCCACGTTTTAAAGCATCGGCAATCATCTCGCCAGTTCCATAGGTGGTTGTTTTAAGCGGATTACGTTCACTCTCTAAAAGAAGTGGCAAGCCACTTGCCGCCGACATCTCCATTACGGCGGTTTTTCCGTCATTAACTACTCCATATTTTGCCTGAATAGGACGCATCAACGGATCTGCAACCTGAACATCTATAAATGTTCCGTTCAATGTCTGAACCAAGGCATCGACCGTTCCCTCGCCACCATCGGCAATACTTACCTTATTAACCTTACACTCGGGGAATACCTTTATAACCCCCTTCTCTATCGCACACGCCACCTGATATGACGTAAGCGACCCTTTAAATGAATCTACAGCTACTGTTATGCGCTTCATATAAAAACTAAATATATTTGTTCGGTGCAAAGATATGATATAAGAAACGAACCTCATAGTTAAAAAGTTGCTATAAAACATAAAAAGAGTGTCCCTCGGGTCTATAATCCGTCGGGACACTCACACTGCTAAAAAAAATGAGTTATGAAAACAAAATGTGTTTATTCAACTTGTAATTTCTTCTCTAACTGCATCAATACGGTTGCAGTAAAGTATATTGATGAAGCCTCAAGAGTTCTGAAATGGTTACGCATAAACTGACAGGCAGCCTGAACATCCTGGGTTGATGCGTTCCGGTATCTTTGCGTTCTCCACTTACAGAGCCGGGAATCAATGTAAGCGAGGGCGAATATATCATTGCTATCGCCGGAGTTCCCACAAAGAGTGTTCAGAATCAGTGTTATATTGTTCCTCCCATCACATTTGTCTTTATCGCCTCATCGTTCATTGGGAGTACTGTAGGATCTTTTTTGACATTTGTAAACTCAAATACTCTATTCTCCTCCGAAGCAATATTCTTAGTTATCGAGACCTTATCTGCTGTATATGTCCAACTCCATCCCAATTCGGAAACAGTCCAATCACCAACAGTTACAGCAACCAACT
>CAZMOG010000085.1:0-6823 GCA_964567845.1 uncultured Odoribacter sp.
CTAAAATGACAAACAAAAGAAAACCGGATCAAAAATTACTTTTGACCCGGCCCCTCTAATTTTTTATTTATGTTTAGAGTGGTTATAGTGTTATAGAAATAGAGAATAGTAGTTCTGCGAATGGAGAGCGAGTAAGTGTTTCATATCCTGCTCTGATACCGATATTTAATGGATATGTCAAGCGAAGAACATTAAAATCGGTTCTTAATTCAGCTCCCATGCTTTGACCTTTAATTCTGTAGTTTAATATATCAATAGTACCATTGTCATAGAAAAGTGCTCCTGAAATCCGTTTAAAATAGAGGATTGAGCCTAACCCTGCATCAGGATAGCATATTGGGAAATTGTATGAACTTCTGAATGTTTTATAATCTGTTCCCGAAATAGTGATTCCACGTGGCTTAAGTATCATTGCAGAGTATGTAAGAAGAGTTTGGGAGTTAGATATTTGTGTAGCTCCATAAATGCTAAAGCCATCGTTTTTAAAGGGCCCCGGAAGATTTATTTGTAAAGCTCCATGAAGCATGTCTCCATATCCAAAATTGTTTATCTCTTTGGCTCCGCCAAGGGTTAATGCCAGTGCGTATCTGTTTTGTATTTCAAGAGAGTTTTTTGATTTTGACATGGCAAAGCTAATACCGCCTTGTATATTTTGACTATTGTATGAATCAATACCTTCGAGGTTGTAACTAAAATGTGGCACTACAGAGTAGTTAATATCTCTTTTTGAGAATGATAGAGGAAGTCTTACCATTCCCTGAAGTTTTTTATACTTGCCAAATTCACCTGTGAACGAGAGTATAGGCCACCAACCGCGATACTCCGCATTAATACGGAATATACCATAATCGTTCCCCTCTTTAAAAATGTACCCTGCCGATAGAGCCATTGTATTTAGTGTGTTCTGCGAATATATGGATGCGCCTAATTTTACATTCATACTTTGTGCATCGGCATATATGGGTCCCCAGCTGTGTAGATTAAAGAGGTGAGGAAATCTTTTATATTTTTTTGTTGATTGGAGCAGTTCAGTACTATCTGCAACTATTAGAGCACCTCTCTCTAATGAGGTTAATGAATCTGCAATGGTAAATTTCTTATATTCGACAGTTGTAGGTTGGATAGTGTCGAGTTTAATTATTGTGGGTTTGTAGCCGTCAGATGTGTATGAAGCTGCAATCAGGGAGTTCTTGTGGATGTTTGGAGATATTAATCCATATTTGCTTTCTGCGAAATGCTCAATGTTGCCATTATTAATGCGATATATTGCATTGTTGGTGTTGAACGATCCTGTGAATAGAATTGTGCCGTTATGGTATGTTGGGTTGTCGATAATGTAATGTAAATTTGGAGTAAGTGATTTGCGCTCTTTATTTTGTAATGATATTTGGATAATCGAGTTACCGCCGGGAGTATTTAATATACTATAAATGTGCCCATTGCTAAAGCATGGGTGGATGTACAGTTCCGAATAGTTTCCGTTGATTCTTTCTATTTCATTCATTTCATTATCAAACAGAACTATATCGGAGTTTCCATTTGGAAGTATCTCAACACAACCCCAGCCGTTATCGGTAGAGAATGGAGCATAACGATTGTTGGGGCTTTTGTGTGTAATGTATTTTTTATTGGCCATGGAGTATGTTGTAAGTTGCTGTTTCCCGGAGTTTGAGAAACGTGGATGCATAGAGTATTCCGACCATAGAATAGTTCCGTTATGATATGCAATTTTGGGGTCGTAGATTGTACCGGTCTTTGTTAGAATTGTCTCTTCGTTTTTGTGTATCAATATTATGGCTCCAGTTTGTTCTATTCCTTGTTTGTATGCAATGATTGAATCTTGCCCAATTATTATAGGAGAGTAATAGTTGGCATAGTGTCTGTTTTGAGTAGGGATTATTTGTCCATTATTAGGATGTTTTGCATACTCATTTCTCCATTCGTTGCTCAATAGGGTAAAGGTTTGGTTATAAAACTCTTTTCTTGTGTGCTTTATGCCGGTTGTTTTGCGAAGCGAAGTTGTAAAGGGAGTTATTCCGTATGGACGTTTGGCAACTCGTTCCAATGCTTTTTCCCAAATATCGTTACCATATTTGATTCTTCCTGCACTTGTTAGGTAATAACCTAATATGTAGTGGTTTGGTACATGATCTTTGTATGAACCTAATACCGCTTTGTTATATGAGAATTGCCCCTTGTCCAGAATTTGTGCACTCATTTCGTTAAGGAATTCGGGATCGCGTCCTCGCCCAATATTTCCATGTGTAGTTTCAAATGCAACGGCATCGCCCTCTAAGAACCACATTGGGATGTATGCTCCGATAGCAATTACGGGGGCAATATCGCCAAACAGATAGTATAAACCTTTGGTGAAGTGGCGATTTACGCTTGCCATTTGTTGTGTGTGGCGAAATTCATGACTTACAAGATGCTTTACCCAATAATCATCGGCTTGTTGCGGGGGTAACATATAGAGGTTTGTAACCTTTGGAGCCCATGTTACCATGCCATTTGATATTCCTCCATCAGTGTGAAGAACTGTCGGGATTCTTCCGGGAATTGTTGTAAGCGAACCTTTTAATGAGTATAGCTTGGTTAGGTATTCTGCTGATTGTATTGCATAATAGTTGTAGTTTTGGGGATATATGATTTTAAATTTTTCTGTAGTTATTTGATTCCATTTTATTGATGGACGCTCTTGTCCATAGTTATAGAATTGTGCCTGCGCCATGCTTGTCAGGCAGATTAGGTATATTGTGAAGATAAATTTTAGTTTCATGATGTAATTTTTACTACCTTATTCAACTATGTAACGCAAAGTAAGTAAATAAAATCCATATTTTTACATTAACTTTGTCATTACAAACGGTACTTCTGTTTTATGGATGAGATTAAGAGAATTGCGGAGTTAAGGGCTCTTTTAGAGTATCATAATCGTCGCTACTATATAGATAATTCGCCTGAGATTGGCGATATTGAGTTTGATCAATTGATGCATGAGTTGGAACATTTGGAGAGTTTGCATCCGGAATGCTACGATCCGAATTCGCCGACTTGTCGTGTTGGTGCGGATTTAAGTAATGAGTTTGAGCAGGTGCTGCACGAGTACCCAATGCTTTCGTTGGGAAATACATATAGCCGAGAGGAGTTGATTGAGTTTGCTGCGCGTATTGAGCGACAATTGGGTTCAAATCAAGGTGTTGAGTATGTTTGCGAACTTAAATACGATGGAACTTCGATAAGTTTGATATATGAGAAAGGGGCACTTACAAGAGCTGTTACACGTGGGGATGGAGTGCGTGGAGATGATGTTACTGCAAATGTGCGTACAATAAATACTGTTCCCTTGAAGTTACACGGAGACTTCCCCGAGAAATTTGAGATTAGAGGCGAAGTTTTAATGCCTTTTGCTGTGTTTGAGCGGTTAAACGAGGAACGCAGCGAGGTGGGTGAGCAACTTTTTGCCAACCCCAGAAATGCGGCAGCAGGAACTTTGAAGTTGCAAAGTTCTGCCGAGGTTGCAAAACGTAGTTTGGATTGCTACTTGTACTATATGCCAAGTAGAATAGATGGTATAACAACCCATTATGATTCTCTTGTTCAGGCTGCAAGGTGGGGTTTGAATGTTGCGAAGAATTATGAATTATGTCGTTCTATTGAGCAGGTGTGGCAGTTTATAGAGTTGTGGGATAGTAAACGGAGTGAATTGCCTGTACCTATTGATGGTGTTGTAATTAAGGTTAATAGTTATGCTTTACAAGATCAGTTGGGTTATACGGCAAAGAGTCCCCGATGGGCTATTGCATATAAGTTTAAGGCAGAACAGGCTAATACAAAACTTTTAAGCATTACATATCAGGTTGGAAGAACCGGTAGTATTACTCCGGTAGCAAATTTAGAACCGGTGCGTTTGGCAGGAACAACAGTGAAGCGAGCTTCGCTACATAATGCTGATATCATAGAGACTCTTGGTATTCACGAAGATGATTGGGTATATGTGGAGAAAGGTGGCGAGATTATTCCCAAGATTGTAGGTGTTGATGTAAGCCGTAGAAAGGGCGGTGCGACACCGATAGAATTTATATCGAGTTGCCCAGAGTGTGGAACCGAACTGGTACGAATGGATGGAGAGGCAAATCACTATTGTCCGAATGAGATGTGTCCCCCGCGGGTTTTGGGCAGAATTGAACATTTTGTAAGCCGTAAGGCAATGAATATCGAGGGTATGGGTAGTGAAATTATTGATCTACTATTGGCGAGCGGTAAGATTTCCAATGTTGCTGATATTTATTCATTGCCTAAACGACGTGAGGAGTTGATAGGGTTAGAGAAGATTGTTTATGTCGAGGAGCCTGCAGAAAAAGTTGAGGTGTCGCTTGCAAATCTTTTCGATATGCCAACATCGGAATCAAAACTTGTGGCGAAGAAACTTTTCTCTTTGCAGAAGAGGAGTGTGGATAATCTGATTAAGGCTATTGAGAAAAGTAAAAGCGCAGGTTTGGCTTCGGTAATATATGGTTTGGGTATAAGGCATATAGGCGAGACAGCGTCGAAGGATTTAGCACGTACCTTTGGCACTATGCAGGCTTTGCAGCAAGCAACCATAGATGATTTGCTGACTATTGAGGGAATTGGTAAACAGATGGCTGAGTCGATATGTAGTTATTTTGCTAACCCGAACAATGTGGCAATGATTAATACTATGGTCGATGCCGGAGTGAATATGAATAGTGCTGAGAGTCGAACCTCGGATAGATTAATGGGAATGACTTTTGTAATAACCGGAACCTTAAGTATGAATCGTGAACACTATAAAAAGTTGATTCTGGCTTCAGGAGGTAAGGTTAGCGATAGTGTATCTTCAAAAACAACCTATCTGCTTGCCGGTGAGAATGCGGGTTCAAAATTGACTAAGGCTCAAAAACTTGGCATAACAATTATGGACGAGGCCTCGTTTATGAATATGTTGAGTGAGTAGTAATATATTTTGTACAGAATGTCGCAAGAGAAGAGAAATAAGATAAGAGATATTATTGTTGTAGCCGGAAAGGTTGCAAAGGAGACCGGTTGTTCCAAGGTCTATCCTGAGCATTTATTGTTGGGAATGCTTTTGGCCGAGGGAGTACAGATACCTGCACTTCTTAGAAGAATGAAGGTTGATGTTGAACAACTGGTGCTGAAAATCAAGGAATATGTTGCAGATAGGGTAAGTGATAATAATTGTGCAGAGGCCCCATTGAATATAGGAGTGAATGAGTTACCACCTACAATTGCAACTGCAGCTGTGTTGCGTAAGGTACACGAGGAGACGTGGAAAATGGGAGAAGACGAGGTGAACGAGAGCCATTTGCTTCTTGCGCTTTTATATCATGATGCGTTGAATGTGTGTGAACTTCTTGCATCACATGGGGTAACTTATTCAAGTTTTAAAGAGTTGTTGCTTGGTGATGATCTTGCTGATTCTTTCACAGATTCTTTGTCTGATAAAACAAAGGATATGAGTGAGAGGGATGATGAGTCTGAGAATGAGATACGCAAGGGGGATATGTTGGGCGAGGAGCAACCCGAAAATGAGTCGGTTCTTGAAAGTTTCGGTTACGATATAACAAAGGCTGCAGCCGAAGGTAAGCTGGATCCGATTGTTGGTCGTGATGCCGAGATTGAGCGATTGGTTCAAATTTTAAGTCGCAGGAAGAAAAATAATCCTATTTTGATTGGTGAACCCGGAGTGGGAAAGTCGGCTATTGCCGAGGGGTTGGCTTTGAGGATTGTAGAGAAGAGGGTCTCTTGCGTGTTGTATGATAAGAGGATTATATCGCTTGATATGGCATCTATGGTTGCGGGAACCAAATATCGAGGTCAATTTGAGGAGAGAATGAAGCGTTTGATAAAGGAGTTATCGCAGGATAAGAATATCGTTTTGTTTATTGATGAGATTCATACTATTGTAGGGGCCGGCGGAGGAACCGGAAGTCTTGATGCTGCAAATATTTTAAAACCTGCGCTTGCTCGTGGTACTGTTCAGTGTATAGGTGCAACAACTATAAATGAATATCGCAACACAATAGAGAAAGATGGTGCTTTGGAGCGCCGTTTTCAGAAGGTTTTGGTCGAGGCTCCTTCTTATGATCAGACCATGGAGATATTGCAGAAGATAAAGCAACGGTACGAGGATCATCACCATGTTAACTATACTCAAGGAGCTCTGGAGGCTTGTATAAAGTTGACAATGCGTTATGTTTCAGATCGCTCTTTGCCTGATAAGGCTATTGATGTTATGGACGAGGCAGGTTCGCGTGCACATCTTGATAATGTTACCATTCCCGTTGAAATTGAGAATATGGAGCAGGCATTGGCAGATTTGGCAGTTCGCAAGAAGAGTGCGGTAATGGAGCAGCGTTTTGAGGTTGCGGCCTCGCTCAGGGATGAAGAGCGTGATTTGATCGACCGTTTGGAACAGGCAAGAGAGAGTTGGCAGCGCAAGATTGATGATAATAAGGTGGTTGTTGATGAGTTGGCTGTTGAAGAGGTGGTTGCTCTGATGACTGGAATTCCGGTTGCCAGAATTGCAAGTAACGAGAGTATAAAGTTGCTGAATATGCGCGATGAGTTGGGGGCAAGAATTATTGGGCAATCGCAGGCTATAGACAAGGTGGTTCGGGCAATCATGCGTAATAGAACCGGAATGAAAGATCCCAACAGACCTATAGGTTCCTTTATCTTCTTAGGTCCGACCGGAGTTGGTAAGACTCAGTTGGCTAAAGAGTTGGCAATTGCCCTTTTTGATAGTACTGATGCCCTTGTGTGTATAGATATGAGCGAG
>CAZMOG010000086.1:0-6707 GCA_964567845.1 uncultured Odoribacter sp.
GTTCCAATATCAGGTTGCTGCCGATGTTAAGACAGATCCCGATTTGTTGTATCATTCTCGTGGTTGCGGTTTTAGCCACAATATTGGCCAGGGAAATGGATTCTGGGAGCAGTGTGCAAATTATATGGCATGGCAGAATTTAGAGTATTTCAAGACTTGGGGCTGTGAGATTCCGGTTCATCAGGCCAATGCTCATAAGGGTTTCACTCACGAGTGGGTACGTTACCAATACTTTTATTTGATGAGCTATTGGGAGGAGTTGCATGGCAGAGATATTCTTGCTAAGGTTTGGCGTTTCTCAAATAGGGGCGAGGATGCAATTCAGGCATATCAGCGCATAACCGAAACCTCGCAAGAGAAGTTCAATGATGAGATTTGGATGTCGGCAGCTAAGGAGCAGACTTGGAGCTTTACATACGATGAGATAAACATATATATGCGTAACATGTTGGATAAGCTTTCAAAGAGTGATCGTGACAGATATTATACCAATAAGACTTGGTTGATACACAATACAGTGGATGATTATTACCGTTGTTATCCCGATACATATAAAACCGATCAGGGAACAAGTGTAAATTATGCGTTGTCGCCACAGTCGTATGGTTATAATGCAATTCATTTGCGGGTTCCCGAGGCAGGTACCCAGGTGACTATTGATTTCGAGGGATTGTCAAGTTATCCTGCTACTGAGATTGCTGATTATAACTACAGTTCAACACTTGGCTGGCGCTGGGGTATTGTTGCTTGTACGGGCGAGGGTGGCTGGACTCCTGTATATAGCGAAATGCAGAGTAGTGATAGAGGTTCACTTACCTTTACAGTTCCTGAAGATACGAAGCGATTGGTGTTCCTGGTGACAGGTGCTCCAACAGAGCATAGACAAAAGGATTGGGACGAGGATGTGAGCGATGATTATCATTTCCCATACCGTTTCAAAGTGTCCGGAACAATGGTTAATACCACTTATGTTAAGGTTAAGAATGAAGAGGTTGAATTGTAATTGAATAAGCGATGAATATAAGATATTTTGCAGGCGTGGTTGCATTTGCAGCAATGTTGATGGTTGGGGCATGTAGCTCTGATAACGATAGTATTACTCCGGGTACTCCTGGAAATACAGAAATTCCGGATAATACAGGTGGTCCTGATGGCCCGGATGGCCCGGATAATGGTGATGAGGGTAATGGCGATAGCGGTAACGAAGGAACTCCGGGATTGCCTGATGACGGGGGAAATCAGACTCCCGACGACGGTGGTGGAGTAGATGATCCAATTGACCCGGAGACGGATGTATTGACCGGAACAGCATTGAAGGGAGTGTGGAGTGGCTCTGACGGAGTGATTTATTACTTCTATGCTAATGGAAATTTATATACCGATGATGTTGGAACCTACGGGGCCGGAACATGGATTCTCTTTGAGACAGAGCAAATATTGAAGGTAGGTAGCGATAACAATAAAGTAGTATATAAAGAGGAGACTCCTGCAACAATTACTTTTGAGGATGGACTGATTTTGACTGAGTTGGAAGAGACTCTTCCCGATGAAAGTCATTTTATAACTGTCGAGGATAAAGAGGTTGTAACCTCGATAGGGGCAATGAGTTCTGTGACCTGGGTTCCGGAGGAAGTTTAGGATATTTTCGGGGAATATAAAAAACAGGAGCTTTTGTGTGCTCCTGTTTTTTTACTCTCCTGCTGTAACAATGTAACACTCTTCGGGACGCAGATAGCGTGCTGCAAGTTCCTGAATTCTATCGGGGTTACACGTTGATATACGTTTAATCATTTGGTTGTATAGTCCCAAGTCCAATCCGAATGAACGTTTGTGGCGAAGCATGTCCGATTGGGCAAATGCTCCGTCAAGTTCGCGTAGTAGCTCTCCGTGCAGATATTGACGTGCTCGGTTGAACTCCTCTTTGCTGACCGTTTTTTCAGATAAGTTGCGCATCTCCTTGAAACACTCGTCTATTGTAGCTTGGCACATCTCTTTGTTTACATCGGTGGCAATAAACCAGTTGGCAGAGCTATATACCGGTAGATTACAACTTTGAATGCCATAGGTATATCCCTTCTCTTCGCGAATATTTGTCATTAATCGTGAACTGAAATAGCCTCCGAAAATGGTGTTTAAAAGCATAAATTCGGGGTAGTCGGGGTCTGTAAGTTTTACACCGACCTTACCGATTCTGATGCTGGTCTGTGCGCTCTTCTCTTTGGTAACGTGGTATTTACCAATGGGGAATGGTTTTGGCTTTGGGGTGTAGCGTTCGTTTATATCGAAGCTATTTGGAATTTCCGAGAATGCTGTACGAACATAGCTTAATATCTGTTCGTTAACATTGCCTGAAATATACACCTTGCAGTTCTCGGCTACATAACGCTCTTTATGGAAATCAATGAGCAGGTCACGCTCCAACAGATCATAATCCTCGGCATCTACTTGATTTGCAAGGGGGTGTCCGTCACCGTACATACGCAACATATACTCTTTTCTTGCTAAATACGAGGTCTTTTCTCGCTGAATAAGGAATTGTTGCTTTCTGTTCTTCAAGAAAATACCAAGCTCCTTTTCCGGAAATATAGAGTCTATTATTAACTCGGCAGTCAGATTGACAACAGGTTCTGCATATTTGCACAGACCTATAAGACATAGCTCCGAGTTTACCATGCTTACGTGTTCGCCTATATAGGCTCCGTAGTAGTCGAATAGCTCTGAAATCTGTTCGGAGGTGTGGATGCTTGTGCCCTCGCCCAACATATTGATGGCAGTTGTGGCAATTAAACGTTGGGGTTGAAAAATTGCACCTGCTTTGAATAGAATGTCCATTTTAAAGACCTCTTGTGTTGGGTCGTTCAGGATAACAACTTCAACTCCGTTAGGCAAAATTTCTGTTTTATGCTCCATTATCACCGGTCGCGATAATGGGAATATTTTGGGGGCTATGTTTCTGTCAATCATCTCTTTGTGTAGTGTAGTGTGGTACAATTCTCTTTGCGGAAAAGCTGTTTTGCAAAGTTCTGCATCTCTTCCACTGTAATATTTTCGTAAACCTCTTTTTCTGCGTTAATCAACTCAATGTCGCCAAGCATTTCAAAGAATGCTAAATTGGCTGCTTTGTTCTGGTAGTTAATTTCGCCAAAGCAGAGTTGCGCTTCGCGTTTGTGGATTATCTTTTCAAATTCGCGTTGGGCAATTGGGGCGTTTATGAATTGTTCAATCTCTTGGTTGATAGCATTCTCGGCCTCGTCAAATGAAATTCCCTCGGCAAGTTTTCCACAGAAAATAAACAATCCGGCATCCATATCCCCGGTTATGTAGGCATCGATACTTGAAAAGATGTTTCGCTCCTTAACAAGGTGGGTAATTAGGCGAGATGAATCGCCCTCCGAGAGTATGTCTGAAATAAGATCACTAACATAGTAGTTGCGCTCGGTTCGTGCAGGCATGTGATAAACTTTGTATATGGCATTTGCGGGAACTTGATTGTTATCAAGAACAATGCGTTGCTCCTCTTGTTGCTCGGGCTCTATAGGAATTGCGTTTTGTTCGATTGTGCCGGCTGGAATATCGCCAAACCACTTCTCCGCCAGTTCAAAGGCCTTTTCTGCGTCGACAGCTCCGCTTACTGCAATAATGGCGTTGTTTGGAGCGTAGAATTGTTTGTAGAAGTTTTTTACATCGTCTAATGTGGCATTTGCAATGTGGTCGGGAGTTTTTCCTATTGTAGGCCATTGGTATGGGTGAACCTTGTAGACAGCGGGTTTTAGCTTATGCCAAATATCTCCGTATGGTTTGTTTATGCAACGCTCTTTAAACTCCTCGATTACAACATGTTTTTGAATATTCAATGAGTTCTGGTTTATGTTTAACCAGGCCATTCTGTCCGATTCCAAATGGAATGCGGTTTCGATGTTTGCAGCCGGAAGAGTTATGTAGTAGTTGGTAAAGTCATTGGTGGTAAAGGCATTGTTTTCGCCTCCGCTCAACTCAATGGTTCTGTCGTAGTCTTCGACATGAGCCGAGCCCGAGAACATCAAATGTTCAAACAGATGGGCAAATCCGGTTCTGTTCGGGTTCTCGTTTCTTGAACCAACTTTATATAGAATATTGAAGCATGCAAAGGTTGTACTTTTGTCTGTATTGCATATAACGGTTAATCCGTTATCCAAAGTTTTCTTTTTGTATTGTATCATTTTTTGCTGTGAAATTTCGAGTTGCAAAGGTAAGAATTTTATGCCCACCTTGTTTGGATTTCGGTAAATATGATATAAATTTGAGGTGCGAAAATTTTGTTAAAACATAATAGATATTAGTATGAAGAAGATTATCAACAGTCCAAAGGCTCCTAAGGCATTGGGCCCTTACAGCCAGGCAATTGAGGTTAATGGAACATTGTATATCAGCGGTCAGGTTCCCATTGATGTGAATACAGGTAAGATTGTAGAGGGTGGAATTACCGAGCAGACCGAGCAGGTTATGAAGAATATCGGTTACATTCTTGAGGAGGCCGGTTATACATATGCCGATGTAGTTAAGTCAACATGTTTGCTTTCTGATATTTCTAACTTTGCAGCTATGAACGAGGTTTACGGAAAGTACTACACATCTGATTGTCCTGCACGCGCAGCATTTGCTGTAAAAGATTTGCCGGCAGGAGCAATGGTTGAGATTGAGACAATTGCTGTAAAATAATTTCATTGGTATAGAGTTTGATTTGTAACAATTTGGGGTAATGTTCAGTAGAATATTACTGCACAAATAAATCTATATTACCAATGTTAGATGTAATCAATAACTTGATAGGGCAGGTAAACCACATTTTGTGGGATTACCTGCTTATTTTTTTATTGTTGGGTACAGGAGTGTACTTTACATTAAAATTCCGTTTTATTCAGTTTACAAATTTCGGGGAGATGTTCCGTCTGTTGGGCGAGGGCTTTTCCGGAAAAGGTAAGACTCATAAGAATCAGGTTTCATCGTTTCAGGCATTCTGTATTGCTACTGCTTCAAGAGTTGGTACAGGAAATTTGGCAGGAGTGGCTACTGCTATTGCTGCCGGAGGTCCCGGGGCAGTCTTCTGGATGTGGATAGTGGCTCTTGTAGGTTCTGCATCTGCCTTTGTTGAGTCGGTGTTGGCTCAGCTTTATAAGGAGAGGGGTGGAGATTCATTTATTGGCGGTCCTGCATTTTATATTCGCAAAGGGTTGAAAATGCCATGGATGTCCACGCTTTTTGCAATTGTAATATGTATTACTTTTGGTTTGATATTCAATGCTGTACAGGCAAATACAATTGCTCAGGCATACCAATCTGCATTTGGAATCTCACCATACATCATGGCAACTTTATTATGCGTTGTTACCCTGTTTGTTATTTTCGGAGGAGTTCAACGAATTGCCAGAATTGTAGGTGTGATGGTTCCTATAATGGCAATATTGTATATTCTATTGGCGGTATTCATTATTGTTATGAATATTGGACAGGTGCCGGGAATAATTAAGAGTATATTTGCAAGTGCCTTTGGTTTTGAGCAGGTATTGGGAGGAGGTGTAGGTGCAGCCATTTCGTACGGTATTAAGCGAGGCCTCTTTTCCAATGAGGCGGGAATGGGTTCGGCTCCAAATGCAGCTGCAACTGCTGCGGTGAGTCACCCGGTTAAGCAGGGTTTTATCCAAGCTTTAAGTGTCTTTACCGATACCATAATTATATGTACCTGTACTGCAGTTGTTGTATTGCTTTATGGTGCCGATGTGGGGTATGCTAATATGCAGGGTGATGGTATCCAGCTTACTCAAAGTGCAGTAAATCAATTTATCGGAGCATGGGGCGGTCCGTTTATTGCAATCTGTATTTTACTCTTTGCATATAGCTCAATCATTGGAAACTACTACTATAGCGAGGCAAATATACGTTATATGACTAAAAGCAGAGCCGTTCTGAATGGTTTCAGGGTTTTGGTTGGAGTGTTGGTAGTTTGGGGTGCCGTTGCAGGACTTGATATTGTATGGAATTTTGCCGATCTTACAATGGGAGTCATGGCTATAATAAATATTGTGGCAATACTTCTTTTAGGTAAGTTGGCATACCGTCTATATATGGATTATAAAGCTCAGAAGGAGAGAGGAAAGAACCCCACATTTAACTCTGAAACCTTGCCCGATATTGATAAACAGGATATAGAGTGTTGGTGATTATCGCACTCTAATTTTTTTGCTGCTCTATTGTATTTTGAAAAATCTTTTTCTAACTTTGCGAATGTGGTGTGGAAGACAACGCCACGTATTACGCGAATGTTGAACAGTAAAAGTTATAGAAGGCTTTTTAATTGCCTTATTTATTACGCCCAGATTATCCGCGGATAATAGTAAACCCGCAGGATGTTATTCGCGTTGTTCAAATTTTCATAAATTTTTGATTCCTATGCGGTGTGGAGAGAACTCCACCGGGTTGTTGTATGTGTTAGCAACCCTGAGGCTTGAGCCCTCGCCTGTAATGAGGATGTTATGAATCCTCGTCCGAAAATAGATTAGAAACAAATAAAAACAATATAATTATATCGAGGTAGATAATATGAAAGAAGAAACATATATATTAAAAAATGTAAAATCATTTGAGCCAAAGCATACATTTGAATGTGGACAATGTTTTAGATGGAATAAAGAAGAAGATGGAAGCTATACAGGAGTAGTTGGGCAGAATGT
>CAZMOG010000087.1:0-6693 GCA_964567845.1 uncultured Odoribacter sp.
TTAAATATCAATCATTTCAAAGAACTATTTCGATTTTTTAGTGGACACTAATGATTGTTTATGATAAATCCACCCTCTATACCTTTGTATTGTGATATGTACATTATTTCGTTTCTTAATTCTGGCGATGGTAGGTACTGAGAATATAAAACATCTGCAGGGATGGAAGTTAGTGATAAGGCAACAACATTATTACCGACTTTCATGTCGTTAATCATATAGAGAGGTGGACACTCCATATATCGGTAATTGATAAAATGATTCTCAAACCTCATGCCATATCGATTGTCGTCGGATCCGTCAATAACAGGTGTGCCATTAATGATTCCGGTACGTACCAATTTACCATCGAAGAGTGTTGGGAAGATGGTTCGTAATGAATCAAGATAATATTTTGATTGCTCATACTCTTCTTGAAAATATCGTTTAGCTATGGAGTCGCATTGAAGAGAGTCACAGTAATTCTTTTCATAAAATGATAGAGTAGATAGATTCTTATATAAATCAGTGGTTCCGGCTTTGTATATCTCTTCATAGTATATGTCGTCAATCATCTCTCCGTCAATTTCGTAGGCATTCTCTTTGCAATAGTAGCATAGGGGGCGATGACCTTTACACTTACTCTTTAGATATGTCAACTCCTCCTCAAAATATTCAGGATATGCGTAGGTAATCGGTTTTACATCCACACGGCTTAATTCCCAAAACTTCGGAGATAACTTTTTAGTTTTATAATAATTTGTGAATGCCGAGGTGTCTGTTGGAATATATATCTTTCTGGACTTCCAATTCTCTTCGCACCCCTTTTCACCGGTGTCATTGTATTTTATAATTGTTATTTGTCCGGGTGGAAATTCCCTGTCAACAATATATTTGGTTTTAATGTTGTTTGTAGAGGAGGAATTTTCTGTTTGTGCATACAGACTAAAATTACCTGTCAGCAATCCTATAAACATCAAAATTGTTATTGCCACTTGTTTCATATTCGTTGTGTGTTTGGGTGTGATTTTCGCAAAGTTAAAAAAAACAGGTAGTTAGCAACTTTACTTAACAAAAATCTTCTCCAATTCGGGGTATTTATAGGGGAGAATTCTTCATTCCAAAATTCGATATAAATTCTAGTATGCCATTTGTAATCACCATTTTGTGTAAAGTTCTGGACATTGATTTCCCTTCATTTGTTGATCCCCATTCATCACCTAAAATAATTTCAAGCGAGGATTCAGAGTGCTTTGTAAATGATTCAACGTCGAACCTTTGATTAAAGACAATATTGATGGATGATTCACTAACCAATACAATAGTGAGCAATCCCATGGTACCATCGCCATATCCTTGCGTTCTAAAGAATAATAATTTTGAGCTATTTGATAGTTCCACTTCTAAGAAGTTGTATGAATTTTTGTATTTATCGCGCCAGGGGAGCCATGGGTCTTGATTGTTAATAGTCTTTATGGGATGGGGATAATTTTGTTTGTAGAATTCTAATTTTTGTACTGTCATAGTTGCTTCTGTGTCATAGGAAGAACCTTTAATACCGCAAATGTAATAAATACTACTTGTTCCAATAACGGAGTTGTATATTACTTTGGGATTGAAAATTTCTTCTTGTGAATAATATGACTCTTCAATATCCTCGAAATCTTCAATCCACCTACTAAAATTGTAATTGATATCATTAACATTCACGATGGTGTCAGTTTTTGCAAAACATAGGTTGCAACATGAAGCTATGATAACAGATAATAATACTCTTTTCATGCTTAAATATTAGTATGTGATGGTTCCTATTTTAGTTTCTGTACCTTCCCATATGTCAGAGCCGTTAGTTCCATAATAACTAATTTCATATTCTTGCGGATAGTATAATGTCTCTGATGTTTTTACAAATTTTCCAGATTCAACATTTAACTGATATGTAATATCTTTTCGTTGTGCAGTAATTTTCTGAGTGTCCGACATTGTTTTGTATATGTATGGGTGTGTTCCAGTTGGTTTTAATTCGTAGATGATTAATCTCCCTCCGTGTTCTAGTATAAATTGTTTTACAGTTAAGGTCTTGTCTGTAACGCCCATTGAGAACCCCATATCATGAACCTCAATGTTATCAACTATTGTGCCGTCATTGTTGCATGAAAGAAGTTGTATCCTTGCTATTTCACCACCGTATCCTGATATCACCATAATAACGTTTGGGCATAAGTTTGTAGGTATCGGTTTAAAGCGCCGACAAGCATATACTTCTACTTTCTTATATGATGTTGCAATAATATTGCCTTGCATGTCTTCGTGTAAGCCTGCTCCGATTATTGTAGAATCTTTTGAACTTATGCGTGACCATAGGATGTTGTTGTCATTTATGCATTGTTCAATGTTTTTATAATGCATATACGGATATGTTGTTGTAAGTGGAGTATACTCGATCAATTGTTTGATTGAGTATTCGCCATATTGAGCACTTGTACCTAGGAATGTACACGTAAAAATAAGTGTTGTTAGTATTCGTTTCATTTCCTTTAATGTTGAATCCTCTATATGCCTGAGAGCATCTATAAGTTGGGGACGTGGAGTTCTAAATGAGTGTTGGGTGTTACAACATCCAAGCATTAAAATTATAAATATTATTTCTAATAATGAGCGAGTTATTTTTATCATAGTTATGGTTAAAAAAGTATATTGTATTTTTAGCAAATTTACTTAACAAAAATCTTCTCCAATTCGGGGTATTGACCGGGGAGGTGGGTGGTTAGAAGTTTGCTGATTGCAGCGGTGCCCGGTTTGATAGAGTCGATAAAATGCTGCTTCTTTTCGTGCAAACCTCGCAAACCAAATGCTCCCATTGCCTGCAACAATCTTACAAGAGCTATGTGGTGGTAGCTCTGTACAAAGTCATGTACCATTTCGGGGTGTATGGCTTGCAGTTCGTTTTTGTAGTGGTCAAGTAGCTCTTGGTGTTGAGAGTCGGGAATTTCGGCAATGGCATCGTAGAGTAACGAGGCTACATCGTAACCCAACGGCCCTTTGCGTCCACCCTGGTAATCTATAAAAATCACATCCTCGCCCTTAACCATTATATTTCTACTTTGGAAATCACGGAACATAAATGTGTTGGCCGGTTGCGATTCGATAATCGAGCATAGTTTCTCCAAGTCGTTCTCTAGTAAGTCCTCGTCCGCGGGAATAGCTGCCAATCTTAAATAGCAGTACTTGAAATAGTTCAAATCCCACATTATGCAGCGTTTGTCAAACGATGGGCGAGGCAGCGCTTTGCTATAATCCAGCCCCTTTCCGGCAAACTGCATTTTCTGCAGTTCGCTAAGAGCCTTTTTGTATAGAGCCATTGTATGTTCCGACAGTTCACTGCCTTGGCGTTCTGCGGTCAGTACATCCAATAGCATATAGCTGCCTAAATCCTCCTGGATGTAAACGCTGTTGTCCGGAGCGCAGCAAATTATTTCAGGCACTGCCACCCCCTGCTCTTTAAAGTATTTCGAATATTCAATAAAGAGTTGGTTTTCGCGCAGATCTGCATTGATGGTTCCAATGTATGTTTCGTTACCATTGTATATGCGCCAATATTCACGAGCCGAGCCCGATGCCGGCAACTTCTCCATTGCTGTCGGTTCTGTTCCGAAGGACTTACAATATAATGAGGTTAATTTATTGTGTTTCATGTCGTTGATAATTAGTATGTAAATCCGATAAGCCACAATGGAATTTTGTTACCTATTGGAGTTTCTATATCGTCGGCTAAGATATATGAATTAGGAATATTGGCTATCTGCTTATATGATTTGTTTGCTCCTCCTACCTCAAATAGCCATTTCCCGTCTATTTTGAAATCTCCGTTATTTTTACCGTACTCAATTGTATGGTGATTACTTAATTGGTTAATGGTATAGCACTCTCGAACTGTTCCAATCTTTACCGGCTGAGTAGCCAATGTATAGATTAGATTGGGGTTTTCCAGATATATTTTATCCGGTTTCTGCATTTTCTTTATGGAGTTAATATCGCTGTATAAAAGGTTTATCAATTTTGCATCGCTCATGTGATTCAAGTACTCTATAACGGTGTTACGTTGTAGGTTGGTTGTCGTTGCCAATTTGGCAATGTCCACTTCAAATGGCACCTGCTGTGCCATGATGTTCAGAAGAGCCTTTATTTTTCTGCAATTTGACGGATTGATGTTCCTCTGTTGTGGTAACTCGACATCGATAATGTAGTTTATAGTTTGTTCAATTAAAAAGTAGTAGTCGGTAGGGTTGCTTAAGTAGAATGGATAGTAACCATACTTCATAAATTCTTGAAAGTATTGTAATGGACGACAGCGGTTCGTGATTTCTGCAGCAATGCTTTTGGCATTGTTGATAATATCTTCAAGAGAATATGCAGGAAATAATATTCCTTTGTAAAATGCAAGGAATTCCCTGTATGATAATCCCGGCATGTTGTAGCCTCTGCATCTGCGTGACAAATCTGCATCGCCATCAAGTAACTTTAATAGCGATGATCCGCTTATGATAATTTTAAGATCAGGGTAAACTTCGGAAATCTCCTTTATCTCCTGACTCCAATGCTCATATTTGTGAGCTTCATCCAGAATAAGTAGCTTTCCTCCTTGTTTGTAAAATTTTTCAGCAACTTCCAGAATAGAATGTTGGCTAAAATATACCCAATCTAACGAGCAATATAGAACCTCTTCGCTGCCTTCGGGGTAATTCATTTTTATGTACTGACGAATAAGCGTTGATTTGCCAACACCTCTTGCACCTCTGATACATAGCATTGGAGCATCCCAATTAACGCTTTTCATGAAATCTCTTATAATATCCATACTTGTTGTTCTAAGCATGGCATTTTGTTTTTCAAAAAGGGTCTCCATTTCTCTTTTTTGTATGGTTTGTGATATAATATATCTAATCTGCTCAATGTAAAAAGCATTTTTTGAGTCAATCTGCTCAATATAGAAAGCATTTTAGGCTTGAATTTGCTCAATGCAGAAAGCATTTCGATGCAAAGATATAATCTTATTTTTTGTGTAGCAACTTTTTTGCAAGCGAATTACAAGGTTATGGTGAATTTTGTGCCGTGGTTCTCGGGGGCGGTTGACGAGGTTGCTCCTATTTGCCCATTGTGCAACAAGACAATCTGTTTGCATAGGCTTAGACCAATTCCGCTTCCACTCTCTTTTGTTGTGAAGAATGGTACGAATATCCGCTCTAAAACCTCGGGCAGGATACCCGGCCCATTGTCGCTTACGCTGATTGTTACAGGTTGGTTCGGAGCCTTGTATATCTTCACCTTGATTCGGGGTTCGACGGTGTCGCTGCATGCCTCAATGGCATTCTTTATCAAGTTTATCAGTGTCTGTTCAAATAGGGTTCTGTCGATGGTTAATTTCAAATGTTTCGGGTGAACCTCAAACTCAATGTATGGCAGGTTGAAGAGTTGTTGAATGTCGCCTGTGAGTTCGTTGGCTGAAACCTCGCCCAAAACAGGAGTTGGAATCTTTGTAAGTTTGCGGTAGTTCTCGACAAAACTGAGCAATCCGGAACTTCTTCGGTGAATTGTCTGTATTGCCTGTTGCGCCATATCGTTGTCAATAGAGCCGGTTGAAAGAGTGTCCGATAGTGAGATGATGGGGGTGAGCGAGTTCATAATCTCGTGAGTCAATACGCGTGTAAGCTTTTGCCATGACTCAAACTCGTTAATATCAAGCAGTGTGCCAATCTCTTTCAGACTGACCATTGTAATTTTGCCTCCGTTTTTAGCGGTAAAGTACGATTTTGAGATATTCAACCGCTTTGATACACCGTTTCGATTGAGGGTAACAATCGGGTTGTTGATCTGCTCCACTATCTCGGGTTGAAGGGTGGCGCGACTGCCAAGCAGTTGAATTGCAGCCTGGTTGCTCCACTCAATTTGCCAATCGCTACTGCACACTAAAACGGCAATATCGGCTTTGTCAAGGAGTTGCGCATAGTAGCTCTGTTTAATGGAGTCGGATTTGTGCTGCTCGTTCATAGCCTCGATACATTCGCATAGCTCTTGGTTTAGCGAATCGAGGGTTTTGTTGCTATACTTCGATGAGATGTGTAGCGAGGTTTCATGATTCTTCAGTGCCGAAATTACCGAGCGCAACCCCTCCCATTGCCTCTGCTGTATGCGATAAAGGTTAATGGCAACACCAACTATGGCAATTAAGATAATGGCAAAGGTAAACCACAGCCCGTGTACAAGACACAACGCACCAATCACGGCACAAATGGTAATGATTCCTACCTGTAGGGCTATCATTAATGAGTATGAGGGTTTCATAGGCCAAATTTTTCCATTTTACGATATAGTGAGAATCGGGTAATCCCCAACTCCTCGGCAGCTTTCGATACATTGCCCATACAGCGAGTAAGTGCATCGCTTATTGCCTGTTTCTCAATCTCGACCAATGTTTTCGGTGTTGAGCAGGTATTGCCTTTTTTGGTTGCAGGCAGTGCAGAATTCAGAGTAAAGTGTTCTGCCTTTAGCGTGCCAGAATCGCAAAGAATAATTGCCCGCTCAATGGCATGTTGCAATTCACGCACATTGCCCGGCCAGCCATACTTCATGAGTCTGCTCTTTGCCTCGCTGTTTATATTTACAATGGTCTTATTGTACTTTTTGGCATACACCTCCATAAAGTGGTCCGCAAGT
>CAZMOG010000088.1:0-6657 GCA_964567845.1 uncultured Odoribacter sp.
TAATAGCTATGAAGAAAATTATTGATTTTGCGTTGATATGCGCAATTGTTGTTGGAGTGTTTTATGCCTGTTCGGAGGATTATTTTGCACCATACGAAGAGAATTTGGAACTAAATGCCCACGACCCTAGATTGGAGCTGATAGCAGAGATTGATAGCACAAAGCTACAAGAATCAGGTGTTGAGACATTGGCTTTAGGGGAGTCTATCGTTCCTCAAGATCACGTAAAAATATTGCCAATTTATAGTGGCGAAGAGTTAGGGGTACAATTTACTGTTTATGTAAGAATCGATTACCATATCGACTTATCAGGAATTACTATTAGAGGTACTCAATCATACTTGAGAGCGAATAGGACACCATATCCTATATGGGATGAAACACTTCTTCGCTTAAATCTTCTTTCTGAGATAGGAGGTGAAGAAAATAAAAACAGTAGATTATATTTCCTTGAAGTAAGAGGTTATCTTGATTCTCGTAATATGTATTATCCTGAAACAGGAGGAAGCTATGAGCCAATCCCTGCTGTTAACCAAATAATTCAGCTATAGGATATTCTATGCGCTACTTTCGTAACATATCGGTATTGTTATTGATAGTTTTTGTTGGGATTTGTGGTCAACTTCAGGCACAAACAACTATCAACCACGATTCGATTGTTTCGAAGTTATCGCAAAATATGACCTATTATGCGGTAAATAGTAGAAGTGAAAAACTCTATCTGCATATCGATAAAGAGTGTTGCCAGCCCGGTGACACCCTCTTTTTCAAAGGATATTTAGTATCGGCAGTAACCAACGTTCCGGTAGATTATAGTCGCTACATGTATGTGGAACTTGTGGATAGACGAGAGTTGGTTTACATTCGTGAAAAGATTTCAAAGGATACGGTTCTGAATGCCTTCTGCGGTTATCTTCCTATGTCTGAAAATCTTCATCAGGGAGAGTACTTTCTACGAGCATTCACCTATAACATGCAGAACGAGAAAGAGGAGTATATTTTCCGTAAACGCATACGTGTAATAAATCCCCATGATAATCGTATCACGTGTAAAATGGATGTCGAGAACCTTAAGAGTGGTAAGCGTATCTTAAAGGTGTCATTTCTAAATGCGCAAAACGAACGTTACGACAATGTAGCATTTCAGTATAAGATACCGGGTGAAACTCCCGACACCTCTTTTCTTGTTGGTTTGACAGGATACAATGGTCAATGTCGAATAGAGGTAAATAATCCCCATTCCGATCATATTTGGATAAGTTTTGATAATAACGGTTCGTGGGCATTTGAAAAGTACCTTCCAATACCCGGCTCAGTGCGCGATTATGAGGTGCAATTTTTTCCCGAAGGAGGAGCGTTGGTAGCCAATGCCACTCAAAGAGTAGCCTTTAAGTGTGTCGGTCGCGATGGTTTGGGAATTGCCGTAAGGGGTAAGGTGAAGGACTCTATCGGAGTACAAATTTGTGATTTTCAGAGTAATCGCTTGGGAATGGGCAGCTTTTATATCAAAGCAGACCCCAAGGAGCGTTATATTGTAATCTGCAATGACGAAAATGGCCACACGAAAGAGTTCGAACTTCCACTTTCAGAAAGCAATGCATTGTCCCTGGCTCTAACCCAAAATAAAGAGAGTGTAAGTTATAACATTATTGCTTCGGGCAGTATGCAAGATTATAGCGACAAATATATTCTTATTCACTCGCGAGGCATTCCTCTGGCTATTGCGCCAATAACCGGTATGCAGAACAAAATCATGGATTTAAGCAATGCTCCCGAAGGCATAATACACTTCGCAGTGATAGATGTTAACGGTAATGTGTATAGTGACCGATTGTGGTTTCATAGAAAAGAACAAACATCTGTCATAACACTTGAAGAGCCTTTAAAAAGCGTAAAACCACGTGAAGATGCGCACATGCGTTTGCATTTAACATCGGGAATCTCTTCTGAAGGGGGCAACTTTTCAATAAGTGTCACCAACAATGGCCAAATGCCATACAGCAGTGATAATATGAACATTGTTTCTAATTTACTGTTGACCTCGGATTTGAAAGGACATGTGGAGAGTCCCGGTTACTATTTTAATGGAGATTTAGAGGCAAAGGATTTAGATTTGGAGCATCTGCTTTTGACTCAAGGGTGGAGTAAATTCTCATTACAGGAAATCCTTCAAAACAGCTATTCTCGCAACAGAACGTATTATTTGGAGCGTGGCCAATTCTTGAGTGGACGAGTGAAGAACTATTTGGGGAAGCGTCCTTTGTTCGATAACAGCATTATTCTTATCGGCACCAATGGAATTGCCCGAGAGTTGCAAACCGATAGCACCGGCTACTTTGTAGAGGATGACCTTTGGTATGACGAAGGTACCCGCTTTGTTGTTCAGGCTCTAACACCCAAAGGACGAAGTAATTTGGAGTTGCAATTGGATAATCAGGAGTTTCGCATGTCGAGGAGTGTAGAACCGCTTATGGTTTGCAACGGTGATATTGAATTTTATAAAATGTTTGGTAAGGATTATATCTTTGCCGATAACGGAGAGCGCATTCAAACCATGGGAGAGGTAAAGGTGCATGGAGGTCCGATGGCAATGCGAAGAGCCATTATGCAGGAGTACATACAACGAGATATTAGACGAAATTTTCACCTGGGGCTAACTAATGTTTATTGGTATGGTTCATTGCCGTGGACTGCAACAAATGGTTTCACAACATCCGCTTATCGGGCTTATGCCGAAATGCTTCATGCAGCAAGTGGCAATATGGAGCCAGTCATGACTCCGGGTGGGAATGCTTTTAATGAACCAACCATCGATTTCAAGAATTTGAATAATGTTGATGATGATTTAGTACAATCTTGGGAAGCATTAGATGGTATGGAAAGAGTTAATAATGGAGAGTCTGCACAAACATTGGTTGCAAGCAATGATTATAAATCAAGAGGGATAATAGGTGCTAAATATTCTATTTATACTCCTGGGTCGCCAGTGGTACATAGTAATTTTAGGGCAACCCCTATTTTTGATTTATACGTTCCACATTACGAAGTTAAATTCAATATGCAGACTATAGTTCCTTTTGCTCCTCAGAGGCGTGGGGTTCAATTCTATAAACCAAGTTATAATATTACCCCGGATCTACTTAAAGATGCCGTAGATGAAAAGATTACCCGTTATTGGGAATCCGATGTGCAATTTTCAGAATCCGGTGTGTTTGAATTTGATTTTCCTACTGCCGATGGGCCCGGCAACCGTTCATACACAATTCTAATCGAGGGTATCACCGATTCAGGTACCCCCATCCACCACTCTTTTCAGTATAGTTTGTAGAGTTTAATATCAGTAGGTCAGAATTTCAGGCCCCTCTTCGGTTATAAGCACAGTATATTCCCACTGGGCTGAAGGTTTCCTATCCACAGTTGTTACTGTCCAACCATCCTTCTCATCAATTTCAATCTGGTAACGCCCCATATTTACCATTGGCTCTATGGTAAATACCATTCCCGGAACAAGTACCATTCCGGTATTCTTTTTACCAACATGACTTACAAATGGATCCTCGTGGAACTTTATACCAACTCCATGACCTCCGAAATCACGAACCACCGAGAAACCATTCCCCTCGACATGTTGCTGAACCGCAGCACCAATATCGCCTAAGAAATGCCAAGCCTTAGCAGCCTTCAAACCCTCTTCAAGAGCCTCTTTTGCAACCTTAACCAAACGCTCACGACCTGCATCGGTCTTGCCAATAATAAACATACGAGAAGCGTCGGAATAGTAACCGTTGTATATGGTAGAGACATCGACATTAACAATATCACCCTCCTTAAGAATCGTATCCTGGCTCGGAATTCCATGACAAACCACATGGTTTATAGAGACACAAACACTTTTGGGAAAACCCTCATAATTTAGAGGAGCCGGAATTGCTCCATGTTCTGTGGTATAGTCATATACCCATTTGTCAATCTCAGCAGTCGAAATTCCTGCTTTTATTCGCTCTGCCACATAGTCCAAAACTCCTGTGTTGATTACACCGCTTGCACGGATTCCCTGAATATCCGACGCACTCTTTATCAACCTTTTGCTGGGCACTCTGTAACCTTTCTTCTTAAACGACTGATATTTTGCCTCCTGCTCCGGGGTTAAATTTGTATCCTTGACTATACGTTTGAATCTATCTGCAAAACTTCCCATAACGCTAAAACTATTGATATGCAAAATTACAAAAAACATTTGCCAAAAATGCAAAGTTACCCTTAACTTTGTGGAGCGTTATTAAGAAGCAGTTTCCAATGGAGAAGAGTTTTACAACCCCAATGGCCGATTTGTTGCATTTGCAAAGATTATTGCAACTCGAATATGATTTCGAGGTTAATAACTTTGCAGGCACTCCGGATATGAACGGAGTTATGGCAATGGTTCGCCGAGGTGATTGTAAATTCCCGATTACCCTTGGAGGTAATCGCTACAACTCGCTCAACCGACTTGAGGTAGAGATTAACGACACTGAGATTAACGACTTTGACAACAATTTTGAGTATGGCAAACCGGTCTCCTTTTTCTCTATCTATTCCGATGGTTCAATAAAGGTTTACCCATTTCAAGCAACCGTTTGGCGCGTGGAGGACGAGGGACGCACAATTGTCATTATGCCCGATACGGCAACCCTGTCGGAATTGCGCTGTGTCGGAGGTGAGTTAGGAATGCGAATCCATTTTGACAACTACTCGTACAAAGCAATGTTTGCCGCCTTGAAGAGTGTTATTAATGCCAACGGCCGATTGGCGGAACTTCGCAATATTTTAAAAGGGGCCAGGGCTCCGGAATTTCACCCAATACCCTCGATACGCTATCCATGGCTCAATAAATCGCAAGAGATTGCAGTAAACAAAGTTATCTCGGCAAAAGATGTTGCTATTGTCCATGGTCCTCCAGGCACGGGCAAGACCACCACTTTGGTCGAGGCCATCAACGAAACTCTTCAGCGTGAAACCCAGGTACTTGTCTGCGCCCAAAGTAACATGGCTGTCGATTGGATTTCCGAGAAGTTATGTGACCGTGGCATTTCCGTTCTTCGCATAGGAAACCCTACCCGCGTCAACGACAAGATGTTGAATTTCACCTACGAAAGGCGCTTTGAATCGCATCCCGACTACCATGAGTTGTGGAACATACGCAAAACTCTGCGCGAAAGAGTAAAGAATCCCGACTACCGCGACAAATTAAAGGAGCGTGCCATTGAATTAGAGTATAAAATAAACAACGACCTGTTTGCAGAGGCACGCGTAATTACCTGTACATTGGTCGGAAGTGCCAGCATGGTTTTAGAGAACCGCCGTTTCTCTACCCTATTTATAGACGAGGCCGCACAAGCGTTAGAACCTGCGTGCTGGATAGCCATTGCAAAATGCAACCGAGTAATATTCGCAGGCAACCACTGGCAGCTGCCCCCAACGGTAAAGTGCTACGAGGCTGAAAAGCAAGGCCTCGCCCAAACCCTTATGATGAAAATTGCGCGCAGCAAGCCCTCGGCTGTTACCCTGTTAAATACCCAATACCGCATGAACGAAGAGATTATGCAATTCTCATCGGATTGGTTCTATAATGGCGAACTAAAGGCTGCTCCCGATGTACAATATCGAGGCATTCTTGACTTTGATTCACCTGTTGTGTGGATTGACACCTCGGACTCTGACTGGGAAGAGTGCTGTGTTGGAAATTTTGGAAAGCTAAACAAAGGCGAGGCCGACATTGTGTTGCGCTACCTTAAACAGTACATTGAAAAGATTGGCGAGGCCCGCATATTGGATGAACAAATCGACTTTGGAGTTATATCGCCATACAGGGCTCAGGTTCGATACTTGCGTAGAGCCATACGCACCGACAAAGCATTCTCACGCATCCGACGCCTTATAACAATACACACCGTTGACGGTTTTCAGGGACAGGAACGCGATGTGGTATTCATCTCATTGGTTCGCTCAAATAGCGATGGAAACATTGGATTCTTACGCGACCTGCGACGCATGAATGTTGCAATGACTCGTGCCAGAATGAAATTGGTAATCTCGGGACACTCAACAACCCTCACCAAACATCCATTCTACAAAAAACTGGTGGAATACATAGACGCAAAGGGGGTACTTATGCCCTGGTCAGTTGTTTAGGGCAAACACATTTCAGGCGAGGTTTCACAGGGGTCACTCCTCAATAAAACCGGCCTCTTGCCACTCCTTAACCAAATCGTGAGCATTTGACTGAGCGGTAAGAATGTCATAATCGCACTCGTCTGTCAAAAATTTCGCAACCGACGAAACGCGGAACTCTCGATCAACGACATGCTCCCATACTCTGGCTGCAATCTCGGAAACAGGATAGATATTATCAGAAATATCCATGCCCTCTTCTACTACGAAATAGTCATTTCCCACAAGACTAAGCGTGTATCCCTCTATTATTCTCATTGTTACGACAATTAATGGTTTATATACATATTATTCGTAACACAGAACATTGTGTTTCGTGTGTATAAAATTAAATCATCCTAATGATATATGCAAATTCTAACTAAATAAAAAAAAATCATAAAAATGTGGCAAAAGTTTTGCAGGATTGAAAAAAGGTATTACCTTTGCACCGCAAAACACGAAAGA
>CAZMOG010000089.1:0-6634 GCA_964567845.1 uncultured Odoribacter sp.
GCCGAGGGTAGTTGCCATGGAACCGGTCACGCTCAGGATGTTGCCCCAGGCGTCGCCCTATTCCTGCACTACCCACAGTCAGCTCAAAGTCCTCTTTCTCCCTATCAAGCAAAGCCTCCAACTCTCTGCTTACCTGAATGCACTTCTCAACATTAACCCCCTTCAAGCCATCAATGTAAACCTCTATTACACTGTTGGTTGAAACCTTAACATCAACAAGAAAAACCTCTTTCCCATCAATTAGCTGATTTACGGCACTCAAAATCTCCTCTTTTGTTCTCATTTTACCTGTTCGAAGTTAGTAACAAAAAGAGGAGTCATCTGACCCCTCTTCCATTTTTCCCTCATTTCGACTGCAAAGTTATATATAAATTCAATAATATCAAATTTTTAGCCACTTTTTTATACTTGACATACACCTAACACTTCAATGTAGTTTTTTTGCTTTAAAATTATAAATTGGTCTTTTTTTCCTTACGTTTGGTCATTTAGTCTTATGTAATTAGTATAGTTTTGTGAAAATTTGTATTTTTGTCCGATAATACTTAAAAAAATGTATTAAATCATTATATAGTTTTATGGAGTTCAAAGCGAAAGATATTGCTGCCTTGCTTAGAGGGGAGATTGAGGGAGATGGCGAGGTTACGGTAAACAATGTATCCAAGATTGAAGAGGGCAAGCCTCATACATTGGCATTCTTGGCAAATCCCAAGTATGAGCAGTACATATATACCACCGAGGCATCTATTGTCTTGGTGAACAAAGATTTCAAACCTGCACAGCCCGTAAATTGCACACTTATCAAGGTTGATTCAGCATACGATGCAATTGCATCACTTCTTCAAATATACGAGAGCATGCGCCAACGCCCAACCGGTATAGAACAACCATCCTTTGTTGACCAAAGCGCAACAATTGGCCAGAATCCATATATCGGAGCTTTTGCCTACATTGGCAAAAATGTAAAGATTGGAAACAATGTCTCTATATATCCACAAGCATATATCGGAGACGGAGTGACCATTGGCGACAATTCAACCATTTTTTCAGGAGTAAAGATTTATCATGGATGCCGTGTAGGTTCGAACTGCACTATCCACGCAAGCAGCGTTATTGGAGCCGATGGTTTCGGCTTTGCTCCTAATTCCGATGGAACATACAAGAAGGTACCTCAGATTGGAAATGTTGTAATTGAGGATGATGTCGAGATTGGCGCAAATAGTTGTATCGACAGAGCAACTATGGGCTCAACCATTATCTCAAAGGGTGTTAAACTCGACAACCTAATCCAGATTGCTCACAACGTTGTTGTAGGCGAGAATACAGTTATCGCCGCTCAGAGCGGAATTGCAGGTTCATCTAAGATTGGTAAACATTGCGTATTCGGAGGTCAGACCGGTATGGTTGGTCACTTGACCGTGGGCGATAATGTTCAGGTTGCAGCCCAGAGCGGAATTGCATCGAACATTGGAAACGATGTTATTCTACGCGGTTCACCGGCATTCGAGTTTGCCAAATATCAGAAGTGCATTGCTCTATTCCGTAAATTACCGGCAATGTACAGTTCAATAAATCAACTTGAGAAGGATATTAAAAATAAAATTTAAAAATATGTCAGTAAAGCAAGTAACACTTAATGGAGAATTCCAACTAAAGGGCCGTGGACTTCACACCGGCCAGGAGGTATGTGTAACATTCAAGCCGGCAGCCGTGGATACCGGATATCAGATTATCAGAACAGATATCGAGGGCAACCCAGTAATCCCCGCTACTGCAGTATACGCAAAAGATGCAGACCGTTCAAGCTGCTTAGAAAAAGATGGTATTCGCATCTTCACAATGGAGCATGCACTTGCCGCGTTGTATGGCTGCGGAATTGACAACTGTACAATGGAACTTAACGGTGACGAGTTCCCTATTTTGGATGGTAGCGCTAAGTACTATGTAGAGCAGATCGAGAAAGTTGGAACAGTTGAGCAGGAGAAGGATCGTAACTACTTCATTGTACGCGAAAAGATTGAATATTCTAATCCTGAGACCGGAACCAAAATTACAATTCTTCCGGATTCTGAGTTTAATGTAAATACACTAATCTCATACGATTCTCCATATTTGGCTATGCAGTACGCAACATACCAGGCATCGGACAATAACTTTGCCGCAGAGGTTGCTCCATGCAGAACATTCGTTTTCCTTAGAGAGGTTGAGCCTTTATTGGCTGCAGGCTTGATTAAAGGAGGCGATTTGAGCAATGCCATTGTGATTGTTGATAAAGAGATTTCTAAAGATGATATTGCACGTTTATGCGAAAAATTCGGTTACGAGGATCTGGAAGTTCAACAAGGAGTTCTTAACACAATTAAATTACAGTTCGACAACGAGCCGGCACGACATAAAATGTTGGATTTGATAGGCGATTTGGCTCTATGCGGACGTTTCTTCAAGGGTCGCGTTATTGCCGAACGTTCCGGCCATAAGGCAAACACTGCCATGGCAAAGAAACTTATGACAAAGATTGCTACCACAGAGAAAGATGATGCAGTTCCATTCATTGACTGGAATGCAACGCCACTGATGGACATCAACAAAATCAAATCTCTACTTCCTCACCGTCCTCCATTCTTGTTGGTTGACAGAATTTTCCACGTATCAGAAAACTGTGTAATTGGCTCTAAGAGTGTAACAATGAACGAACCATTCTTTGTGGGTCACTTCCCCAATCAGCCGGTAATGCCGGGAGTTCTTATTGTCGAGGCAATGGCTCAGTGTGGAGGAATTATGGTATTGAGTAGCGTTGAGGATCCCGAAAACTACTCAACATTCTTTATGAAGATTGACAACGTTAAATTCAGAAGAATGGTTGTTCCGGGTGACACTATCGTATTTAAACTTATTACTACAGCACCAACCCGTCGAGGAGTTGTATCAATGAAGGGATATGCATTCGTTGGCAAGAACCTTGTTGCTGAAGGAGAGTTTATGGCCCAAGTTGCTAAAACAAAATAAAAGAATATACAAATGAAACACCCATTGGCATTTATTCACCCGGAGGCACAAATTGCCGAGAATGTGACAATTGATCCATTTGCAACCATCGAAAAGGATGTTGTAATTGGCGAGGGCACACACATTTATTCTCATGCCGTTATTATGGACGGAGCAAGAATAGGAAAGAATTGCAGAATTTTCCCTGGAGCAGTAATTGCAGGTATCCCACAAGACCTTAAATTCCATGGCGAGAAGAGTGTTGCCATCATTGGCGACAACACTACAATTCGTGAATGTGCGACAGTAAACCGCGGAACCGAATCAAAAGGAGAGACCAGAGTTGGTAGCAATACCCTTATCATGGCCTATACTCACGTTGCCCACGATAGCTTTGTTGGCGATAACTGCATTATTGCAAACGCTACACAAATTGCAGGCGAGGTTGAGATTGAGGACTATGCAGTAATCGGAGGTGCAAGCGCCGTTCACCAGTTCACTCGCATCGGTCGCCACACCATGATTCAAGGAGGTTCCTTGGTAGGTAAGGACGTTCCTCCATACGTAACAGCAGGACGTCTCCCTGTATCGTATGCAGGACTTAACTCTATCGGTCTTCGCAGACGAGGTTTCACAAACGAGACCATCAATGCAATTCAAGATGTGTATAGAGTTATCTATCAATCAGGCTTGAATGTATCCGACGCAATCGCAAAGGTTGAGGCTGAAATTCCACAAAGCGCAGAGAGAGACGAGATTATCGAGTTCGTAAAGAAGAGCAGCCGAGGAATTATCAAAGGATATAACGGATAGTTAGGAGTGAATAGTTAGGAGTTAGAAATCAAGGCGGTGCATTCAATAAGCACCGCCTTGATTATTAGAATATATTAAACAATTCATGAAATTCATCTATAACTCTTCCGACTTGTGACAAACGCTCTTTATCATTGTGGCCACCGCAGTATAGAATGGGAGTAAAGCCCAAAGCCTCTGCAACTTCGGCATCGTGAAGAGTATCGCCCACCATAATTGTCTCGGCAGGAACAATTCCCAACTCATCTACCATTTCAAGACCTCGCCCAACTTTCCCCGAGGCATAAATATCATTACCACCGTAAATAGCCTTGAAATAGTGCGCAATACTAAAGGTATGAACTCCTCGAAGCAACTCCTCCTGGCGCAAAGCAGACAAAATGTAACAATCCACTCCCCTATCATTAAGAGCCTGCAACACCTCCTTAACACCTCTATTCAGTGTTGTACCGGATTCATACCTTGCATAGGTTTCAACAAAATCGACCGACATTTCATGAAATGTCTCCTTAGAAAAATCGAACCCTACCTTTTTATAAAAATCAATAACAGGAAAACCAAAGACCTTTTGATACTCGGCAACATTCAAAGGCAATACCCCTCGACGGCCAAGCATATCGTTAAGGACATCAACGCCTGCCTGCAAATCATTCAAAAGAGTTCCGTTCCAATCCCAAACAACATTCTTAAACTTCTTCATATCAATTTACTATAAGAGTATAAAAAAACAGAAGCGACTTTAGGTCGCCTCTGCAAAGTTATAATAAATTGACCTATATTACATCTCAACAAATGCTGAAATCTTTTCAGCACACTCTTGCATCTTTTCTGCAGGGAATGACTTCTTCTCCATTGCAAAGTTCAAATCTCCGCCCTCGTCCAATGGTATCAAATGGATATGAGCATGATGAACATCCAAGCCAATCACTGCTACACCTACCTTTTTACATGGAATAGCCTGCTTGATTGCCTTAGCCACCTTCTTTGAGAAGATCATCATTGCACCCAGCTCCTCGTCCTGAATATCGAAGATATAGTCCTCCTCTCTCTTTGGAACAACTAAAGTGTGACCGAACTTCAAAGGTGAAATATCAAGGAAAGCATAGAAAAGATCGTCCTCGGCCACCTTATACGATGGAATTTCACCGTTAATAATCTTTGTAAAAATCGAAGCCATATCTATAGGATTTATAGTGAAATATCAAGAATCTCGAACTCCAACATTCCAGCTGGAACCTTTACCGATACAACATCGCCTACCTTTTTGCCAACCAAAGCCTGAGCAATTGGTGTATTAATAGACAATTTACCTGCCTTGAAATTAGCCTCGGTATCAGAAACCAAAGTATATGCAACCTGCTGATTGGTCTTTGTATTTCTAATAGTAACCTTAGTCATCATCTGAACCTTTGAGGTATCAATCTGTGACTCATCGATAATCTTGCTATCCATTATCAGCTGTTGCAACTGTGCAATCTTAGCCTCAAGCAAACCCTGTGCATCCTTAGCAGCATCGTACTCGGCATTCTCGGAAATATCACCCTTCTCGATAGCCTCACCGATAGCCTTTGAAATCTTGGGACGCTCCACACTCTGCAAGTGCTCCAACTCCTCTTGCAGCTTCTTCATCCCCTCTTTTGTAACGTAATTAGGCATAACTTATATCAATTTAAAAAGCATAAAACAATGACACCCCTTATGGTTTAGCCATAACGAGTGCCCTTAACGAGGGCAAAGATAGAGACTTTTATTTACAAAGCAAAATATTAGCAACTTATTTTTCCTCAACGCATTTATCAACAATAGGCAAATAGTCGCACTTAATATTGTTTATCGCGGCAAAAATACTCTCGCGGACCTCGGGTGCCATTTGCTCAATTTGCTTCAACAAAAGCTCAACTCTGTTACGATTGGTACTCTGCTCATATTTGCATCTTTTCACCTGTTCACGGAAATTACGCATCTTGCCAAACGCCACAATATCCTGCTCCGGAAGATAGATTAAAGGTCTTATAATCTGTAACTCTCCATTGAAAACATCCAATTTTGCCGGCATACTTGCAATAGTACCATTAAAGAACATTCCCATAAGGAGTGAGGTTACAACATCGTCCCTATGGTGCCCGAAAGCCAACTTATTACAATTTATACTCTTTGCAATCTGAAAAAGTTTCTTACGTCGGTGCCACGCACAAACAAAACACATAGGTTTCTTTGAACCCGGCTCTATTTGGGCATCGATTGTATCAAGAATCAACTCAACTCCAAGCGAATCACACAACTTCTGCAAATACGAAGTATCGGTCTGATACTCGGCAACAGTTGATCTGATATGTGCCGCATAAACCTTATATGGTATTTTTGAACTCTTCGCTCTTTCCGACAAAGTAATCAACAACGCCAAAGAGTCCTTACCTCCCGACACTCCAACCAGCACTCGATCACCACTTTGAATCAAATCAAAATCGTGAATTGCCTGGCCTATTTTCCCATAGAAATCTCTGCAAAACAGCTGATTCTGCTTATTTTTCTTCCTTTCCTCGCCCATAAACAAACCTATTAACGAAAACAAAATTACAAAAAAAACGTATCAAATTTTGCAGATAAAAAAAAAGGCATTATCTTTGCACCGCAAAACACGAAAGATTGTTCTTTAAATTTCGCAAGGGCAGATACCAGAGTGGACAAATGGGGCTGACTGTAACTCAGCTGGCTACGCCTTCGGTGGTTCGAATCCATCTCTGCCCACTTATTATTTTTTGCGGAAATAGCTCAGCTGATAGAGCACTAGCCTTCCAAGCTGGGGGTCGCGGGTTTGAATCCCGTTTTCCGCTCA
>CAZMOG010000090.1:0-1775 GCA_964567845.1 uncultured Odoribacter sp.
TACAATTACCTCTGCATATCTTCCTTTGGATAATAGTGCATATTTCGATGTTGAGATGCGACTCATTGATTGGCTTGCTCAATTCTCGAACGATACCAGTGAGACCTTCTTGCGTGGTTTCTTGGGTAAAATGTTGTTCTCGGGCGAGGACATTTACAAGAATGTAAAGGTGCTTTCCGGAGGTGAGAAGATGCGTTGTATGATTGCCAAGATGATGCTTAACAATGCCAATGTTCTGGTACTGGATTCTCCGGTTAACCATTTGGATTTGGAGAGTATTCAGGCATTCAATAATACCTTGAAGACCTTTAAGGGAATTGTTCTTTTGAACTCGCATGACCACGAGTTTATTCAGACTGTATGTAACCGTGTAATCGAGCTTACTCCAAGTGGAATTGTTGATAAACGTATGGATTTCGATGATTACATTACAAACGAGGATATTAAGGCTCAGTTGGCAGCTATGTATGCTAAGTAAATACTGACTTTTTGTCATATTGAAGATATTGGCACACGCTTTGCATAGTTCATTTCGTAATGACGTGCAAAGCGTTTTTTATTTAGAAATTTAAAAACTTAATAATATGGCAAATAGCGGAAAAATTGGGGTATCAACCAAAGATTTGTTCCCCATTATCAAGAAGTTCCTCTACTCGGATCACGATATTTTCTTGAGAGAGATTGTTTCAAATGCTGTCGATGCGACACAAAAGTTGAAGGTTTTGGCCTCTTCAGGTGAGTTTAAGGGCGAGACCGGTTCTTTGAAAGTGACAGTAAAGGCTGACAAAGAGGCGGGTACATTGACCGTTTCCGATAATGGTATTGGAATGACCGAGGAGGAGGTTGAGAAATATATCAATCAGATTGCCTTTTCAGGTGCCGAGGAGTTTTTGGAGAAGCATAAAGACGATGCTGCTACCATTATCGGACACTTCGGATTGGGATTCTACTCTTCGTTCATGGTGAGTGATTCTGTTGATATTATCACCAAGTCATACAAAGAGGGTGCTCAGGCTGTTAAGTGGAGCTGTAAGGGTGAGACTGAATATACAATCGAGCCTGCGGAGCGTAGCGAGCGCGGTACCGATATTGTGATGCACATTGCCGAGGATGAGAAGGAGTTCCTTGAGGATTCAAAGATTAAGGCCTTGCTTGAGAAGTATTGTAAATTCTTGCCTATCGAGATTGTTTATGGAAAGAAGCAGGAGTGGAAAGATGGCAAGTATGTTGATACCGATGAGGATAATGTAATCAACGATACGAAGCCGGCATGGACAAAGAAACCATCGGAGTTGAAAGAGGAGGATTATTCAAACTTCTATCATCAGCTTTATCCAATGGCCGAGGATCCTTTGTTCCATATCCATTTGAATGTTGATTATCCATTTACATTGACCGGAATACTTTACTTCCCAAAAATCAATAACCGTTTTGAGATTCAGAAGAATAAGATTCAGTTGTACTGCAACCAGGTTTATGTAACCGATACTGTCGAGGGAATTGTGCCTGACTATTTGACACTTTTGCATGGTGTAATTGACTCTCCGGATATTCCGTTGAATGTTTCTCGTTCATATTTGCAGAGCGACCGTAAGGTGAAGCAGATTTCAAGCCACATTACAAAGAAGGTTGCTGATAGCTTGAGCGATATTTTCAAAAATAATCGCGAGGAGTATCAGGAGAAGTGGAACGATTTGAAGATCTTTATTCAGTATGGTATGTTGACCGACGAGAAGTTCCAGGAGAGAGCCATGAAGATTGTTATGGTTCAGAAT
>CAZMOG010000090.1:1785-6621 GCA_964567845.1 uncultured Odoribacter sp.
TACCGATAAAAAGTTCTTCACTCTCGAGGAGTACAGGGAGCAGATTAAGGAGGCGCAAACCGATAAGGATAATAAGATAATTGCCCTTTATGCTACCGATGTAGAGGAGCAGTATAGCTACATTCAGAATGCGAAGAGTCGTGGTTACGATGTTCTTGTTATGGATGGACAGCTTGATACACACTTTATTGCAATGCTTGAGCAGAAGGACGAGAATGTTCGCTATGTTCGTGTTGATTCCGATGTAATTGACAAGCTTATCCAGAAAACCGATGCAAAGCAGACAACATTCACTGCCGATGAGCAAGAGGAGATGCGTATGGTGTTCGATACCCAGCTTCCTAAGGGCGAGGCCATGTATTATGTAACATTCGAGGCAATGGGAGCCGATGCCGAGCCTGTAATTGTAACTCGCTCCGAGTTTATGCGTCGTATGAAGGATATGGCAGCCATGAACCCTCAGATGAGTTATTTCGGTTCAATGGGCGATCAGTACAATTTGGTTGTTAATACCGACCATGCGCTTACTCAAAAGGTTTTGAGCCAGGAGAAGAGTGCTTTGGGTGTTGCAATTGAGCCGTTGACCACCGAAATTCAGGCTTTGAATGGTCAGATTGCAGAGATTGATGCTCTTAACAAGGATGTTAAGGCCGATGAAATTCCTCAATCGGACAAGGATAGAAAGTCAGATCTTCAGAAGCAGATTGATGATTTGAAGGCTAAGAAGGGAGAGTTGTTGACAAACTACGGAAAGGATAACAAGCTTGTAGGTCAGCTTATCGACTTGGCTTTGCTTGCAAATGGTTTGTTAAAGGGCGAGGCTCTTAGCAAGTTCGTTAAGCGTAGCGTGGAGTTGATTAATTAATTAGGAATTAGGAGTTAGTAATTGGGCGAGGTTTCAAGTTGAGACCTCGCCTGTTGTTATATATTCATAAGGTCTTTGCCTAAGGAGCGTAGAGATTGTTTTATCTGTTCTTTTCGCTGTTCGCTTGGGCGTTTTATTCCATAAATATATTTTGAGAGTAAACTTTTGTGTATCCCCATGCTTCTTGCTACTTCGGAAACATTTAGTTGTGGAAATTTACGGAATATAATTGCTATTTCATTGTCGTAATCCGGCTCTTCTGTATTATAGAAACTACTAATATGGATGTCCTCGTCTATCTCTTCCCAACGTATATCAGTAGCATTAGATCCAATTTTGAAACCTAAACGTTGCTCGTCGGTTGCCTCCATTAGTGTAGGAAATGCCTCTAAAGGACGACTTAGAGTCAGTCCATCAAGAGTTGTAATCCAAATACGGTTTGAATCAAACCAGATCTTCTCAATTTTAGCCATTCCTTTTATATTTTATCCGTGAAACTCTTTCCATTTCTCAATAAATTCCTCTCTATATTCGTTTGCTATGCTAATTGCTCGTTTTATGTCTTGTGGTTTTATACCATTGTTTTCTGCTAAATTTATGTTTGGTTCTAGTATAATTTTTGCCTTGCCATCGCTGTTTTCTATATGAACGTGAATCGGCAGATGTTCGTCCGCATAAAAGTAAAAGCGCAGGCCAAATATTACCAATATTGTTGGCATAATGTTTACTTTTTGAGTTTACAAATATAGGTCTAAAATTTGAGACCTGAAAATTTTAATGAAATATTTTATAGTTTTGTGTTTATGGAGCTCTTGTTGTATAATTATAGTAATTCATATTGTTATGTTCTTATTCAATTTAAATTGGTCGCAAATATAAATAAAATACAAATACGTAAATAATAATTACATAATATAGTTTTAACCGGTGGCGTTTTTGATGAATTCCGGGCGAGGTTTCAGGTTGAGACCTCGCCTGTTGTTTTTGTCTGTTATAGTTGGTAATTTTGTGGATAATTTCACAAGGCCTATTTGGAAGCTGTATGACTATATTTGAATTGTTTTTATTGGGAGTGGGCGAGGCAATGGATGCAAGCGCGGTATCGATGGCAAAGGGAACATCGATAAGAATACCTATGTTGCGACACTACATGAGAGTGGGGTTGTGGTTTGGTGGTTTTCAGGCTCTTATGACTCTTTTGGGCTATTTTGTTGGCTCGAAGTTTGCCCACCTTGTTGAAAGTTTCGATCACTGGATTTCGTTCGTTTTGCTTGCGTTGCTCGGATTTAATATGATAAAAGAGGCAAAACAAAAAGGTGAAGATAGCGTAGATAAAAGTTTCTCTGTAAAAACCATGTTGATTATGGCTATTGCAACAAGTGTCGATGCCCTTGCGGTGGGAGTTTCACTTGCCTTTATTCATGTCAATATTTGGATGGCTGCACTTATTATTGGTGTTGTTACCTTTGTATTATCACTTACCGGTCTGAAAATAGGTGCTATCTTTGGCAATAGGTATAAATCAACTGCCGAGATTATCGGTGGCATTGTGTTGATTTTTATAGGTGTTAGGATTTTAATTTCTCATTTACTATAATTTTTATAGCTATGAAAAGGGTATTTTTGACAATAGCAATTTTGTTTGGAGTGTTGTGTGGATGCACTGAGAGTAAGAAGAGTGGCGATCTATATACAATTTGCATAAATGATGATAAGATTGAAAAGGTTGATAATTATGATATTTCAACCCTTTTCGAGGATAGTTTAACCATAATCCCTTTGCAGGTAACCGATGAGTGTCTGTTGATAAATGGTGCGCCATTTACAATTGACAATAATTTCATATACTATCAGGATGCAACTACTCGCGAGGTTTGTCGTTTTGATATGCAGGGAAATTTTTTGAATAAGATAGGAAAGTATGGGCGAGGCCCCGGAGAATTGATGGCAAGTGATTATTTTGTTGTTGCCAATGATACCGTTGTAATGATGGATATGTCAATGGGAAATTTCTGTTTTTATGATATTTATGGTACCGGGTATCGAGAATATGATTTGAATCCTTTTGTCTCTACAAGTTATTTTGAAGTTATTGATAGCCAGTTGTATTTAATGACTAATAATTGTGAAATGCACAATCTGATTGTTCAGGATTTAAGTACAGATTTTCGCACCTATGCTTTGCCTTCGGATTCAATGTATTATGAGAATTATACCTGTTGGGAAACTGATAATCAGTTTTTTGTAAATAAAGATGGGTTGTATTTCAGGGCTTCATCGCTCAACGATACAATTTTTGTTGTTGGTAACGGTCAGGTAAAACCTGCTTTCAAAATTGATTTTGGCAGTCATAAAATGCCTAATGAGTACATTGCAGAAAATGGAACATACGATATTGTTGTTAAGGCAATGAAGGATAATTATTTTACCGATTTTATGATGTATGGCATAGTTGATGACAAGTTATTTGCAGCCTATACTGTCGGAAAGTCAAATTATGCACTGCTTCACAATTTTGCTGAAAACAAATCTGTTGCAACAAACTGTTTTGTGCTTAAGAGCGATGGCACTTTGCCTGTTCATTCATATCGTATAGTAAAAAATACACTTCTCTTTTCGGCCGGTGCATCTGAGTTGTTAAAGACATTACCAATCCTTTTAGAGCATGGTAAATTCTCAAATGCAACAACCAAGCAAAAATTACAGAATTTATTATCCAACCTTACCGAAGATAGTAACCCCGTAATCTTTGTTAAGAGTTTTAAGTTTTGAGACCTCGCCTAAAATTCATAAATTTGAGCCATAAATAGATTATAGAGCTATGAAAAGAGTTATTTTAATGTTGTTGTCGTCTCTATTTTGGATTGGAGTACATGCACAAAATTCAACAATTCTGATAACGCAATCCGGATTGCCGTATGAGTCACAGACATGGTTTTATAGTGGCTATGGAAATTCTTTGCAAGGAGATAAGATAAAGAAAAATTGGGATGAGGGGAGACGAATAACGTCGGTTGCTTATACATCCAATGGGTGGTTTGTTACTATGGCAAAGAATAGTGGATATACTGCACAAGTATATTATAATGATTATGCTTGGCCTGGGGATTGGATCAAAAAGTATTGGGCAGAGGACTATTACATAACTGATATTTCTGTTGGAAACCGAAAATGGATGGTTGTAATGTCTAAGGGGACTAGTTACACAGATCAATTATGGAGATCCGGTAAATGGAATGTGGTTAAAGAGCAGATTAAAGAGAAATGGAACGAAGATTTCTATATTACCAAGGCAACTTGTAACGAAGGTGAATGGTTAATTGTAATGTCAAAAGGATGCGGAATGTCGGATCAATCGTGGTCCAGACGTTCTACGTATGCAGATATAAAGAGCGTGATAAAAGAGTATTGGGATAAGGATTACTCATTAACTTTGCTTAATCAGGGAGAAGATGGTGTATATTTTGCTGTTATGTCTAAATTTGCTGATGGCTCGGAACCCGGTCAAAATTATGTGGTAGATCCTTCAAATCCATCGGATTACATTGATAAACGTTGGGATGCCGGACACGATATTGTATATATTGGTGGAGCAGGAGCCGGCAATGGTGTAGAAACAACATTGGCTACAAATAACACTACAACTTCAACTACGACAACCCCGACAAAAGGCAATACCGTTACAATGCCATATATGGGTGGTACTATGACCTCGACCATAAATCCGGATGGTTCAGGTGTAGTTGTAACCGATATCCCATGTATGCACTGTAATAACGGACGATGCACAATGTGCTTTGGGACGGGAACTTTTGTGCATCCATATTTGGGAACTGCAATGCCATGTGGAATGTGTAATATGGGAGCATGTAAATACTGCTTTGGTAAAGGACGAACCGTGACAACTAAACATTTTGCTCCGGGCGAGGCTGCTGCTTATTTACAGGCCAATCGGGAGGTGAATAGTGGTT
>CAZMOG010000091.1:0-6608 GCA_964567845.1 uncultured Odoribacter sp.
CGATTCCGAGATGCCTGTTGTTTGTATTGCTTTGCATCATCAGTTGTATCAGAAGGTGTTGAGTAATATTCAGGAGGTTAAGGCTCGAAATGGAAAGATTATTGCATTGGTGACCGAGGGCGATGATACTGTTTCCAAGATTGCAGATAGTGTTATTGAGATTCCGGCAACATTGAGTTGTTTGTCTCCGTTGTTGAGTTGTATCCCATTGCAACTTTTGGCATACTATGTTGCTGTTCGCCGAGGTTTGAATGTCGATCAACCAAGAAACTTAGCGAAGAGTGTAACCGTAGAGTAGTATGTTATGGATAGCATGGATGTTATATACAAGCAGATTTCCGATAGTATTGCAGTGAAGCAGGCGGTGCTTGCCGATAAGGAGATTTGTGCGGCCATTAAAGTTGCCGCCGATGCTGTGGTTAAGGCCTATCAGAATGGTCACAGAGCGTTGCTTGCAGGTAACGGAGGTAGTGCTGCCGATGCACAACACATTGCAGGCGAATTGGTTAGTAAATTTTACTTTGAGCGGCCTGCTATCGATGCCGTTGCTCTTACAACAAATACTTCAATTCTTACAGCCATAGGTAACGATCTGGGCTACGAGGTTCTTTTTTCACGTCAGGTAGAGGCTATGGGCCATGAAGGCGATGTTTTTATTGGAATCTCGACTTCAGGTAATTCGAAGAATATTGTTAAGGCTTTGCAGGCTTGTCGTGAGCGAGGGATCTATACCATAGGTCTTACAGGCGCAAGCGGTGGAGCAATGAAGCCTCTTTGCGATTTGTGTATTCGGATTCCTTGTAACGAGACTCCGCGAATTCAAGAGGCGCACATGATGATTGGACATATTATTTGCTGTTTGGTCGAGGAGACGCTTTTTGGGGAAGAGAGTGAACAGTTAGGAGTGACCAATTAGGAGTTGTTCAAATCCGCAAGCTGTTTGGAAAGCGGTTGGTTTTCTTGACAGTTGAGTGTAAAGGGTATAGATAAGATTGGCGCAGATTTGTATAGCGAGTAAAGCCCCCTTATTAGCCGCAATGAGCGTAAGCGAATAAGGCGAAGGGGGTTTGGGGGTTGGTGGATAACAAATTAAAGCAAATCCGCAAGCTGTTTGGAAAGCGGTTGGTTTTCTTGACAGTTGAGTGTAAAAGGTATAGATAAGATTTGCGCAGATTTGTAAAGCGAGTTATGGATGTAGTGATTTTGGCCGGTGGGTTGGGAACCAGGTTGCGTTCCGTTGTCAGTGAGGTGCCTAAGTGTATGGCACCTGTTTCAATGCGTCCATTCCTATATTACCTTCTAAAATATTTGGCCGATTCGCAATCTATTAAGATTGAGAGAGTTGTGTTGTCGGTAGGTTATTTGCGCGAGAAGATATACGATTGGATTGATTCTTGTCGTGAAGAGTTTCCGTTTCAGATAGATTATGCAGTTGAGGAGCAGCCGTTGGGAACCGGTGGCGGTATTCGTTTGGCGCTTGAAAAGTGTAGTGCGGATAGTGTTGCAATTTTGAACGGTGATACATTCTTTGATGTCAATTTGGCACAATTTTCCAAGTTTCATGATGATTGCAGAGCACTTTTATCGATTGCTTTGAAACCGATGGAGAACTTTTCTCGTTATGGTACTGTACAGATTTCTGATGACGGGCTTGTAAATGCTTTTAATGAGAAATGTCAATGCAATAAAGGATTAGTAAATGGCGGCATGTATTTGGCTAAACGCGAATCATTAGCCAAATATCTTGCCGCAAAACCTGATAAGTTCAGCTTTGAGAAGGAGGTTCTTGAGTCAGTGGTTAACTCTGATAGTGAAACCGTAAAGATTTATGGTTTTAAGAGTAATGGCTATTTTATTGATATTGGCATTCCCGAGGATTATGAGCGCGCAGGCCGTGAATTTAAGATTGCATCGGGAATGATTGATCTCGGTATGGCCAATGATACTCTTTTTCTTGACCGCGACGGAGTAATTAATCGTCTGCGTGTCAATGATTATGTGAAGAGTGTTGAGGAGTTTGAGTTTTTGCCTGGAGTAATTCACGCTATTGCAGAGTGGAGCAAAATTTTCAAACGTATAATTGTTGTGACTAATCAGCGTGGTGTTGGTAAGGGGATTATGAGTCAGGCCTCGCTCGAAAATATTCATGAGTATATGGTAAATCAAATCGAGCGGGCAGGTGGCAGAATTGATGCCATTTATTACTGTACTGCGTTGACTTGTGAGGATTATAACAGAAAGCCAAATCCGGGAATGGCAGAGCAGGCTGTAAAGGATTTTCCGGAGATTGATTTAGAGGCCTCGCTCATGATAGGCGATAGCGAGAGTGATTCTCAATTCGCCGAGAAAGCAAGAATTGGAAGATTTGTATGCGTTGGATAAATTCCATAAAACGTTTATATTATCGCCTTCAATACCATTTCTATTTGTTGAAGGCGGAACAGGATATTATTCCCCCTTTGGAGCATAGGGTTCACTTGGTAAAATACTCTTTCATAATTGTTGATTGTGAAATGGGGTGCGACAGAATGGGACTTGAAACCATAATTAAGGCCTATTTGAAGTCGCGACTTTATGAGCGTGAACGAATTCCTTTGATGGTAGTATATCGTGAGAATAGTTTATACGCCTATCAACGAATAAAGCCCTTTTTGAAGAAATACGAGGATCTGCGCTTGAAGATTTGGTTTTATGAATCGCCGACAATTCCGTTTGGTATGAGCGTGATGGCGCGAAATGCTTTGGCGTATATTAATGCAAATAAGCGCTTTTCAGCGTTGCCGTCAATCGATGAGAGAATTGTTGATAATGGTACAAAGGTCTGTATGTTTAAGCGTGATGCTCATTGGAAATGGATGTTTCCGGATATGGTTTGTTGCGATAATAGGCGTCAATATCTTGAATTTTTCAAGGGATTACTTGAATTTTACAGAACAAAGGTTTGACTTTTAACAATTTTTTTTAACTTTGCCACGCAAAAAAATTTAAACTAAAAAATAAAATGGACGATTATCACTCGAATAGTTATTTGTAGGCCGAGGCTCTGCGCATGTTGGAACTTCTGCCTATGTAAAATGGGAGGAGAAAAGTTATGCGTAGATACTGGAACACAAAAGGGGGGCTTCAGTCAGTTGAGGAGTGGGCTCCAAACTGTTGGGTGCAAGTTACATGTCCGGATCAGGACGATGTAATGTTTTTACAGGATAATCTGAAAATTCCCGATTATTTCCTTTCCGATATCGCCGATGCCGATGAGCGTGCTCGTTATGAGTATGAAGATGGCTGGGGCTTGATTATTTTGCGTGTGCCGTTTATGAAGGATGTTCCGAGCCGCACACCCTATACAACTGTACCCCTTGGTATCGTGATAAATAAGGATATTTGTATTACAATTTGCTATAACGACATATCCATGATGAACGATTTTGTTCAATATCAGCGTAGGCGAGGTTTGGGCTTTACTGATAGTGTGGATATGATTTTCCGTCTGTTTCTTTCAAGTAGTGTATGGTACTTGAAGCTTTTGAAACAGATTAAGACTCTTATAGACCGTTCAAAGCGTGATTTGGATAAGAATATCGATAATAAGGAGTTGGTGGCGTTGAGTCGTTTGCAGGATAGTTTGACATACTTTCTAACCTCAATTCGTGGTAATGAGACACTTCTGGCAAAGTTGAAGTTCCGTTTGCCTGTCGATGAGTTGGATGCCGAGTTAATCGAGGATGTGAATATCGAGATTAACCAGGCCAAGGAGATGACCTCAATCTATGCAAATATTCTTGACAGTACGCTTGATACCTATGCATCTATCATCAATAACAATATGAGTAAGGTGATGAAGATGCTTACATCAATCTCGATTATTTTGATGTTCCCCACATTGATTGCGAGTTATTTCGGTATGAACCTTAAGAATGGAATGGAGAGTTTCTCTTGGGGATTCCCCATTGTTATGCTTTTATCCCTTGTTGTAACCGGAGCCTTTGTTTGGTGGTTTAGGAAGAATAAGTGGATATAGATACGGTCAGTTCAATAAAATCTTCAACCGAAAGTTGTTCCGGTCTTAATGACATGTAAGGAGAGTCAAAGCCATCCGGAAGTAAACTTTTCAGTGAGTTGCGAAGGGTTTTGCGGCGTTGATTGAAGCCTGTTTTCACAACTGTAAAAAAGAATTTCTCACTACATGGTAGAGTGGTGCGATTGTTTCGTTTCAGGCGAATCACTGCCGACTTTACCTTTGGTGGAGGATTGAAGACATTTTCGTGAACGGTGAAGAGGTACTCGATATCGTAGTAGCACTGTAGAAAGACACTCAATATGCCGTATGCTTTATTTCCGTGTTTACTGGCTATACGCTCTGCTACCTCTTTCTGAATCATACTTACCACTTGTGGAATACGGTCACGATTTTCGATTACCTTAAAGAAAATCTGCGATGAAATGTTGTAAGGCAGATTACCAATAATGTTAAAGTTCTGTCCTGCAAACAGTTCATCGATATTCATTTTCAAAAAATCGCCATAGACAATATTCGATGCATGAGCCATGTAGTTTCTGTGCAGGTAGTCAATGGACTCGCGGTCAATATCGACTGCCACCAAATTCAAATCTTTTCTGTTTAGAAGAAACTGAGTCAAGACACCCATTCCAGGGCCAATCTCAAGGGTGTTTGGGGTGTTTCCTGGTTCAAGAGCCAAGGTTATATCCTCGGCAATTCTCAAATCGGTTAGAAAGTGTTGGCCTAAAGCCTTTTTTGCTTTAACTTCAGTTCGTGGCATAGTTTTACTTTTTTCTGAATTTGTTATAAAGTGGCATGGTGGCCATGCAAAGGGCTCCCAAAACTATATATAGCATGGTCATTGAACCATGTGTAAGGAATGCGAATGTACGAGTGTTTGCAGCCATTTCAGGTGTGTCGGGCAGGAAGAGCATCATTGATGCTATTACCATAAAGTGCCATGCACCAATACCGCCTTGAACGGGTGCAACCATTCCGTAGCACGATGTCACAAAGGCAGTAAGGGCAACTCCGATACCCAGATTTGATGAGAAATCGAAGCAGAAGAATGCAACGTAGAGCATTAGAAAATACATTATCCAAATGAAAACAGAGTAGAAGACAAATAGCCATACCCTCTTCACTTTTCTAATGGTCCATATTCCCTCTTTCAGCCCATTTATGAAGGGTTTAAGTTTTGCAAACAATTTGCTTTTTCTCATGAAGAATATGAGCGAGGCCGCAATTGCCAATCCTCCAAAACCTATCAACACAATCTTTAACATATAATCCCCTTTATCGATCAGATTACTGCCGACTGCAATATGTTTCTCGAAGAACAGTGCGAAGGTGGGTAATTGCCAAATAATGGCCATAATGGTCATTACAAGCAATATGGACATATCGATAACTCGCTCGCCAATGACATTGCCAAGCAGTTTTGATGTAGGTATATCTTCATATTTTGCAACAACACCGCATCTTGCAACCTCGCCTGCTCGTGGAATGATCATGTTCGCAAAGTAGCCAATCATCACTCCCATAAAACTGTTCGCAAGGCTCATTTTATAGCCCATCGAGTCGGTAAGTTGTTGCCAGCGTAAAGCGCGGGCAATATGACTCAATATGCCAAGCAACAGCCCCATCCAAACCCAGGTGTAGTTCACGTCGTTTTTCAGAGCCTTAAATGTTTCGGTCCAGTCCTGATCCTGATATACCCACCAGAAGAGCAGCGCAGTGAATGACAGAAATATGGTAAATCTTAATATCTGTTTAAGCTTTTCTTTTGTACTCATTAATTGCACTTTTAAGGCGCAAAGATAATAATAAAAGTTAAGCTCTTTACCACTTGTATGCTATATAAATTCCTCCTCGGTAAAAAGGCATATATTCAGCGCTTCCGTTGTTTGGAATGTGTCCCTCCACTTTTCCATCGTTATGGATATAGTCTTCGTATATAGCCCATTGGCGCCCCAAGCTCCAATTTATTTCTGCGGACCAGTGTGGGTTTCTTTTGAATGTATATGTATATCCGAGTGTAATGCCTGCCATGAGATTTGCTCCTATTTGTACAGAGTTTTCGTGTTTTTTATAGTTTAAATCGGGCGACCATCCAAAGAATTTGTACAGGATATTCTTGTTCAAACGAAATGCGCCACTTCCAACATTGGCCCCTAAAAAGAATCCGTTAAATACCCTTTTAGGATACCATCGAGGCTCCAGAAAGCATGACCACATTTGTAGAGGATAACCCGTTCCAAGGTAGTTATTGCTCGATATTACACCCAGCCCTTCTAATTGAATGGAGAATTTTTTACTGATTCTCAATTCGAAAGCCGGGTTGATAACTCCAATACATACCAATGTGTTGATTTTTACGTTGGTTTTAGGATGGAAATCTCTATATTTTAGTGTATCAATTTTTTGTGTGAAGCCTGTTAGTGATATACATATCAATACAGACAGAATAATAAATCTTTTCATTTTCTTTGTGCATCTTATGTTATTTCGCCTTTTGGGTAATTTGCTCTTTTTTTGAAATTTGTCTGCAAAATTAGTGGTTCTATCCATTTTTGGTGCATGTATCTGTAAAATGGACCAAAATAAATTC
>CAZMOG010000092.1:0-6058 GCA_964567845.1 uncultured Odoribacter sp.
GACACTCCGGGACACGTTGACTTCTCGTACGAGGTTTCACGTTCAATTGCTGCGTGCGAGGGCGCTCTGTTGATTGTCGATGCGACACAAGGAATCCAGGCGCAAACCATATCCAACCTATACCAGGCTGTCGATAACGGCTTGGAGATTATCCCTATTATGAACAAGATGGATATGCCCAATGCCATGCCCGAGGAGGTACGCGACGAGATTGTAGAGCTTATCGGTTGCGACCCCGATGATGTTATCGAGGCGAGTGGAAGAACAGGATTGGGAGTTGAGCAGATTTTAGAGGCAATTATTGAAAAAATTCCTGCTCCACAAGGCGACCCTGACGGACCACTTCAGGCATTGATCTTTGATTCGCAATTCAACTCATTCCGAGGAATTATTACATATTGCAGAATTTTGAACGGAACACTTCGTTCGGGCGATTTGGTAAAATTCGTAAACACCGGCAAGGAGTACGGAGCCGACGAGATTGGAGTTTTACGCTTAGAGCAGATTCCAAAGAAGGAGCTATCGGCAGGAAATGTGGGATACATTATTTCGGGTATCAAAACCGCACAAGAGGTTAAGGTGGGTGATACCATTACCCACGTAAACCGCCCCTGCGCCGAGGCTATCGAGGGATTCAAAGAGGTAAAACCAATGCTTTTTGCCGGAATCTACCCTATCGAGACCGAGGACTACGAGGATTTGAGAGCATCTATCGAGAAACTGCAATTGAACGATGCCTCGCTCACCTTCACACCGGAGTCATCAATGGCACTTGGATTCGGATTCCGTTGCGGATTCTTAGGATTGCTTCACATGGAGATTATTCAGGAGCGCTTGGACCGCGAGTTCGATATGAATGTAATTACAACCGTTCCCAACGTAATGTACATTGCCCACACCAATAAGGGCGAGGTGATTGAGATGCACAACCCGAGCGATATGCCCGATGCAAGCCTACTTGATTTTGTCGAGGAGCCATATATCCGCGCACAGGTAATTACCCCTGCCGCATTTATCGGCCCGATCATGACACTATGTCTGGACCGCCGAGGTGTATTGATTAACCAACAGTACATTGCCGGTAACCGCATGGAGATGGTTTTTGAAATGCCGCTGGGCGAGATTGTATTTGACTTCTACGATAAGTTGAAGAGCATATCGAAGGGATATGCCTCGTTCGACTACTACCAGATTGGTTACAAACCGGGTAAATTGATTAAACTTGATATTCTTCTTAACGGCGAGAGTGTGGATGCCTTGTCGGCACTTATACATTTCGATAATGCCTACGACTTTGGTCGCAGAATATGCGAAAAGTTGAAAGAGCTGATTCCTCGCCAACAATTCGACATTGCAATTCAGGCTGCTATCGGAGCAAAAGTAATTGCACGTGAAACAATTAAGCAGGTGCGTAAAGATGTAACCGCCAAGTGTTACGGAGGAGATATTTCCCGTAAACGCAAGTTGCTTGAGAAGCAGAAGAAGGGTAAAAAGAGGATGAAACAGATTGGTAATGTCGAGGTGCCACAAAAGGCATTCTTGGCTGTATTAAAGATTGATTAATAGCGACAGATATGAGTAGAATAAACTTTCCTGCAGAGTGGTATCCACAGAGTGGAGTGCAGCTGACATGGCCCGATTGCGAGACAGAGTGGGAGCCATTTTTGCCCGAGGTTATCGAGTGTTATAGAAACATTGCAAACGAGATTGCCAAACGTGAAACCTTGGTAATTGTCTGCCGCGACAAAGAGCAGTGTTTAAGCGATTTACAGGGGATTCCCACGAATAACATCATATTCAAAGAGATTGAATTGAACGATACATGGGCTCGTGACCATGGTGGAATTTCGGTATTCGGACCAAAAGGCGAGAAGATTGTCCTTGACTTTATCTTCAATGGCTGGGGGTTGAAATTCCATGCTGATTTGGATAATCAGATCACAAAGCAGATGTTTGAACAAGAGACATTCCAAAGCGATGTTATCCGCAAACCAATGAACCCCTTCGTTCTTGAGGGTGGAAGTATTGACAGCGATGGTCAAGGGACAATGCTTACAACACGTGAGTGCCTATGCTCATTGAATCGCAACGAGCACATGACTCAGGAGGAGATTGATGCATTCCTGAAGGAGCAGCTCGGATTGGATAGAATTCTATGGGTAAACCACGGAGCAATTGTGGGCGATGACACTGACAGCCACGTTGACACTTTGGTTCGCTTCTGTAACGAAAACACCATTGCATACGTTCAATGTGAAGACCCCGAGGATGAACACTACGAGGAGTTAAAGGCTATGGAGGAGCAGTTGAAGACATTCCGCACAAAGAGCGGGGAGCCATACAATCTGGTTCCGCTACCTCTGCCCCAGGCCCTCTACCTTGAGGATTACCGTTTGCCGGCTACATACGTAAACTTCCTGATTATGAATGGAGCCGTACTTATGCCGGGATGCGGAGCCGAGAGTGACAAGGTTGCTGCAGAGCGTCTGCAGGCAGTATTCCCCGACCGCGAAGTAGTTACAATAAACTGTACTGCACTGCTTTCAGGACACGGTTCACTGCACTGCGTAACCATGCAGTTCCCAGAAGGGTTTATTAACGCATAAAAAATTGCACTATGAAAACTTTGAAAGTTGGATTGATTCAGCAGGCATGCACTTCTGATATAGCGGCAAACATTGCCAAATTGGACTCGAACATTCGTAAAGCTGCTGCCGAGGGAGCAAAGTTGATTGTATTGCAAGAGCTCCACAACTCCCTATACTTCTGCCAGGTAGAGGATGCCTCTTTATGCGATTTGGCAGAGCCTATTCCCGGCCCGTCAACCGAACACTACGGAGCCCTGGCAAAGGAGCTTGGAGTTGTTATAGTCCTTTCACTGTTTGAGCGCAGAGCTGCCGGAGTATATCACAACACCGCTGTTGTAATGGAGAAAGATGGTTCGATAGCAGGCAAATACCGCAAAATGCACATCCCCGATGACCCATGCTACTACGAGAAGTTCTACTTCACCCCCGGAGATTTGGGTTTCGAACCTATCGAAACATCGGTAGGTTGCTTGGGCGTATTGGTATGCTGGGATCAATGGTATCCCGAGGCTGCACGAATCATGGCAATGCGCGGAGCCGATCTGCTTATCTACCCCACAGCTATCGGAGGTGTTGGAACCGACCCTGTCAGCGAACAGGAATTGCAACGCGGAGCATGGCAAACCGTTCAACGCGGACATGCAGTTGCAAATGGTCTGCATGTTATTACAGCCAACCGTACCGGACACGAGGACGATCCATCGGGCAACACCATTGGACTGGACTTCTGGGGGCACAGTTTTATTGCAGGCCCATCGGGCGAGTTCCTTGCCGAATTCGGAAAAGAGGAGGAGGGAGTCAAGGTACTTGAACTAAATATGGACAGAACCGAGGTTGTTCGCCGAGGCTGGCCATTCTTCCGTGACCGCAGAATCGATGCTTACGACCCAATACTGAAAAGATTCCTAAAATAGAGATATGGGTATTACATACGACACACACTATAAGGCTCTCCTTAAACTTGGAGGGCCTATTATTATAGGTCAACTTGGGGTTATTCTTCAAGGAATAGCCGACTCTGTAATGGTAGGACACTACAGTGCAGACTCGTTGTCGGCTGCCGGATTTGTAAACCACATCTTCAACCTTGCCTTAGTGTTTGGCATGGGTTTCAGCTACGGCCTTACCCCTGTTGTAAGCCGTCTGTTCAGTCAGGGTAAAATAGAAAAAGCTGCTCAAGGGCTAAAAAACAGCATCCTTGCAAACTTAGGCATATCGGCAATAATTGTTCTGTGCCTGACCATTTTGTACCTAAATATCGACAAAGTGGGACAACCCGAAGAGCTATTGCCACTAATGCGCCCATACTTCCTGACTCTGCTTGTATCAATACCCTTTATGCAGCTATTCTATGGCTATAAGCAGTTCTCCGAGGGAGTTACCGACACCGCTACCCCCATGTGGATTATGTTGTTGGGCAACCTGCTTAACTTTATGGGGAACTACATGCTTATCTTTGGAAAGTGGGGAGCCCCAGAAATGGGATTGACCGGTGCCGGATTGGCAACTATGGGGTCACGAATATTCATGTGGCTCGCCATGGCAATACTCTTCAACAACAAGAAGAGCTATGCCCAATTTAAAGCCCAATACAACAAAGTCAGGGTCTCTTTAACCGGCTTCAAGCAACTGAATAAACTTGGATGGCCGATAGCCCTGCAAATGGGAATGGAGACAGCATCATTCTCGCTGAGTGCCGTTATGATGGGATGGATTGGCGCAACAGCTTTAGCTTCACACCAGATTCTTTGCACCGTGGGAACCATGTGCTTTATGATCTATTACGGAATAGGTGCTGCTGTTACAATTCGCGAAAGCCGCTTCTACGGCGAACACAATATGCCCGAAGTTCGCAGAACCTCGTATGCCGGCTTCCACCTGATTCTGATTTTCGGCACCGTTGCCACCACTGCAATATTCCTGCTTCGCCACCAAATCGGATATATGTTTACGGACGAGGCCGCAGTCAACACCATGACCGCCGCACTTGTAATCCCCTTTATATTCTACCAATTTGGCGATGCTCTTCAATGTTGTTATGCAAATGCTCTGCGTGGAATTGAGGATGTAAAGATCATGATGCTCTATGCCTTTATTGCATATATGGTTATATCACTCCCTGCAAGCTATATCTTTGCATTCCCATTGGGATTGGGGGCTGTTGGAATATGGATGGGATTTCCGTTCGGACTTACCAGTGCCGGTCTTATGTTCCTTTTCCGCTTCCTGAAACAGACAAAAACCGCATAGGGAATCTATGTAATCACTAATACCGCAAAGAATAAATTATTAATACTCAGTACAAAAATAATTTTTTTACCTTTGTGTGGTTAAACCATAATTAATAATGAAACACCGAATCATATATCTCGTTTTGATTGCCATTATTCTCTATTCATGCACAGGGGAGGCGACCAATTCACTCTCAACAGTTCACATAAAAATGGAAAGTAATGCACCACTGGAAGAGTTTATTGCAAATGAGAAGATTATACCCTTAGAGACCAATGGTGAGTGTTTAATAGGAACGATTAAAAAGATGGTTGCAGACTCATCGCATATATACATATCAGACAATAGCTACAAAGAGATTTTCATTTTCAAAAAGGACGGAAAATATATATCTAAAATAAGTTTATCCGGACGAGGTCCTAAAGAGTATATCGAAATAAGCGATTTTAGTATTCATAACAACCTGATTTACATATTAGCAAGGGCAAATAGAGCTATTAAAGTATATAAAATTGATGGGTCATACTCACATGAAATAACACTTACTGATTGGTATGATCGATTTGCCATATCGGAAGATTATATACTTTTGTACTCAGCCAAATCTAACGACCAGCTTTTTGACATTATAAAAATCAACCATAGTGGCGAGGTTATTGATAAATTTATGCCTTTTAAGCAAAACGGCTCATATGGTATAACATTTAACCCATTCAACCACATAAAGGGTGGTGAATATCTCATAGCATTTCCTTTTGATAGAAGAGTTGCCATTTTAAATAAAGATGGATGCGAGTATAAATATAAGTTTGATTTCAAAACCGCTGTTACATTCAGTGATTATGAAATTGATAATCTCTCACTCGAAGATATTAGTAATCGTTCCAGATTTCAAGAATCTTTAACATACGGCATTGAACAAATCACCAAAACTAACGATGACAGCTTTTATATAGTTGTATCGGCATTTTACGAAGAGAAGGGAATAAGAGATGCCTTATGCAAGGTTAATCTAAAAAACAAAGAGGTACAATTCTATCTTATTGGCGACGAAATTAACGCAACATTCCCCTATTTCCACAATCCTATAATGATTGATAATGGAAAGCTGTACACTACGATTCACCCATTCTTCATAGACCAAAGTAACACTGATTGCAACCCATATATCGGAATATATGATATTGTAAAATAATCACATGCAAAAGGCGGTGATCTCGTAATGATTGCACCGCCTT
>CAZMOG010000093.1:0-6023 GCA_964567845.1 uncultured Odoribacter sp.
CTCTCTATTAAATAATTATGTTAACTTCTACCAACCACTTTTGGCAACGTTACCATTTTTATTATTCGGAGTAATCCGAATCGCCCCTTATTAGCGAAAGCAAGCGTAGCTCGCTGAGCGAAGGGGCTGGGGGTTGGCAAACCAATATTATTATTTTTATTATTCGGAGTAATCCGAATAATAAAAATCATTGTACGGGAAACGTGCCGAATGAATCTCCTTCACTGTCTCGTACAAAACATCCTTAAGCTCCTCGATATTCTCACGATTCGCTGCCGAAATATATACTGCCTGAACTCCCGGTTGTTTACTCATCCACATCTGTTTCAAATCATCAAGAGAGTAGTTGCAACGCTCCTTCGGAGTCAAATCATCCTCGGCCTTAACCTCATACTTAAAGGCATCTATTTTATTAAAGACCACGATTGTCGGCTTTTGTATCTTGATTAACTCTGCAAGAGTAGCATTAACAACCGTCATCTGATCTTCAAATTGCGGATGTGAAATATCAACCACATGAAGCACAACATCTGCCTCGCGAACCTCGTCGAGGGTGGATTTAAACGACTCAACCAAATGGTGCGGTAACTTACGAATAAAACCTACAGTATCGGCCAATAGGAATGGAACATTCTTAATAGCAATCTTTCTTACCGTTGTATCAAGTGTAGCAAATAGTTTATTCTCGGCAAACACGTCAGACTTGCTTAACAAGTTCATTAAGGTAGATTTTCCCACATTGGTGTAGCCAACCAACGCAACACGTACCAACTTCCCGCGATTCTTGCGCTGAATAACTTTCTGCTTATCAATATCGGCAAGTTCCTTGCGCAAACGCGCAATCTTATCGCGAATTATACGACGGTCAGTCTCAATCTCACGCTCTCCGGGACCACGCAGTCCAATTCCTCCCTTTTGACGCTCAAGGTGGGTCCACATTCCGGCCAATCGCGGCAAAAGATATTGATACTGAGCCAACTCAACCTGAGTCTTTGCATGTGCGGTTCTTGCCCTGCTTGCAAAAATATCAAGAATCAGATTGGTTCTGTCAAGCACCTTGGCACAACGTTTAAAGGCATCTTCAATGTTACGAAGCTGCGTAGGCGACAAATCATCGTCAAAGATTACCATATCTACAGGATTCTCCTCTATCCACGCACGAATCTCCTCAAGCTTACCCTTTCCAATAAAGGTGCTCTGGATTGGTTTATCCATCTTTTGGGTAAATACTTTTACAGTTTTGGCTCCTGCAGTCTCGGCAAGAAAAGCCAGTTCATCAAGATACTCCTGCATCTTTGCTGCATCGACTCCCTCGTGCATACGAGTAATACCTACCAAAACAGCCTTCTCCTCTTCGCGCTTGGTATAATAATACTTATCCTTCTTTACAACGTTATCCTGTTGATAACCTTTATCGAACTCTTGCTCCATCAATAACTATACTAAAATAAAGGGCAGCCTTTTCGGGTTGCCCTTTGTTTATCTTTGTCCGAAAAATCAGACGATTAACGATTCTGCATCTGGAAGTTCACAGGAACTGTAAACTTAACGCGTACTGCCTTATCCTGCTGCTTTCCGGGTTTCCACTTCGGCATAGACTTTACTACGCGAATAGCCTCGTTATCCAAATCGCGGTCTACACTACGAATAACTTGAACTCCGGTTACCGAACCATCTTTCTCAACAACGAACTGAACGAATACCTTACCGGAAATTCCGTTCTCCAAAGCAGACATTGGGTAACGAGCCTGCTTCTGAAGCCACTTCTGCAAATCTCCACCAGGGAACTGAGGCATCTCCTCTACGAATTGATAAATCATCTCCTCGTCTGAATACTCCTCACCATAATCGCCATAGTCCTCGTAATCGTAATCTACCACATCCCGAACCTCAGACATATCATTTACGTCCTCGATCTCCAACTCCTCGTCAATCATTGAGTCATCCTCAACAATCTCCATAATATCTGTCAACTTTGGTGTTGGTGGGGGTGGTGGGGGTGGCTTCAAGCTAGAGAAAGTAATCTGGATGATCTCCTCCTCAACCTGCTCATCCATTGGCGTTTGGATCTCTTTCTTCTCCTCTGCCTTTGAGCTGTACTCAAAAGCAAACAAAGTACAAGCCAATGCAACAGCCAATCCTATCTCAAGGAACAATCCCCTCTTGTTCTGCAGATCGGCTTTCGGTGTCTTTTTAACTTCCATTTTGTTATTTATTTTAGATTTTGTTGTTATGCCATTTTCGAGAGGTAAAGTTATTCATATTATCCAAGATAAACAAGATTCTTTGTAATTTTCTCAAAAAAAATATATAAAATGGTTATCTTTGGGCCATATGAATAAAAAGATTGGGCTTTATATTGCGGATTTGAGACCATTTTTAACAGGAAACAGCAAAAGGAGCGATGCAACAAATTGCGCCAAAGAGCTTTTTTTGCCCCAAATCTTAATAAAAGAGTTTAATTTAAAATCAGAAGAGTACAAAATAGAATGCAACAATCATGGTAAACCTATAATTGTAAACCACAAAAGCAATGATTTTCATTTCAATATCTCACACTCCGGCAATATATGGGTATGTGCAGTTGCAACATTTAACATAGGTATTGATATAGAGAAGATAAAGAATGGAAAGCAATCAATTGTAGATTACTACTTCACCAAGGAGGAGCAGGAAAGTCTCGCACAAAGTAATAATTTCAACAGGCACTTTTTCGAAATCTGGACAGCCAAAGAGGCCTACGCAAAATTCTTCGGCACAGGATTATCTGCATCCTTAATGCGAGAGTATTGCGTAAAAGAGGGGATTATATGTAATAACAACTCTACCAAAGCCTACATTCATACCTATACCCTAAGCGAAGAGTATATCTATACAATAGCATGCAACTTTGAGTATATAGAAGTTACCAAACACCTTTTAACCGAAATTAAATAACCTCGAACATCTTAAATCGTAGAAGAGTGAAAAACTCTCTATGAAAAAGATACTGATTGCAATTATAACCACAATTTTGGCCTCTTACACAACCTATGCTCAACAAGGCGATGCTGTGCAAGATATTAAAATTTTAACATTACAAGGCGATACTATTTCACTTCCATATTTCGGGGAGAAAAATTTGCTACTTTTTTATGCCGATCCATCAAAACCAAATGAGAATCAAGACATTCGCAACTATTTTCACAATCATCCCATAAGCTCATCTAAAGTTGCGAGCTACGGAATAATAAACATGGCTGCAGCACCAGCAATCCCAAACAACATAATCATAAAACGAGCGCAGAAAGCTGTTGCCGGAACGCAAAACAAAGTTTATATCGATCCTAAAAGTTATATACCTAAAGAGTGGCATTTGATTGGAGCAATGCGCAATGGTGCCATTATTGCTGTAAGTAAGGAGGGTGTGATTGATTTTTACAAAATCGGTCAGCTGGATTCAACTGACCGATCAAATATGTTTTCTGTAATTTACAGATATAATCACGAATAGAGCATTTAGAAGTCGAACTTATATGACAAACCTATCCGGTGCTTAACATCGTTATCCGATGGATCCGAATTCTTGTTGTCATTAAAGTTATAGTATAGTTTTAACTTACTATGCTTGGCAATCTTATACTCAACACCTGCCGAGTAACGAATTCTGTCAAGTGAATTCTCGGTAACTTTAATATAATCACCTTTACCCTCTGCGCCTGGAGCCACATGCTTGTAGTTGCCATCGGAATCCTTGTAGTAATCTCCACCTGTATCAACCTCGTCATAGTCGGTTTTCGGATTCAAAAGATTGAAAAACTCTACCCCAATGTATGGAATACATTTTGCCTTCTTTTTATCAAATTCGATTTGTAGTCTTGAACGAAGCATTGGCTTATAACGTCCCTCCTTATAGGTAACATTTATCTTATTGCCATTCTCATCCTTGACATTCTCGCCCCACTCATCTTTCAATCTACGCATCTTGGTTTTATCCCACATGGTATATTGAAATCTTTCACGAAGAGAAAATTTAAAATTTCCTACTTTATAACTACCGGTTACATAACCGTTGAAACGGTGTCTATTCTGCCAATAATTTAAAACCGCTGTATCGGTTTTCCACTCCTTGACATAGTGCTCCTTTTTATGCAACAAGGCATACGACGCTCCGAACTTGAAGTATTTGTTAACCTTGTAATCCAATCCAAAGGTTCCTGAAATTCTTTCGGTATCCTTGAAAGCATCCTTCCAACGATATTCCGCCTCAATGGTAGCCGAGAAATCCTTAAGAATCTCTTTCTCAACCTCTACACTAAGAATCGGCCCCACTTGAGCCTTTGCAATCACAGGTATAAAACCAATAATTGCCAACACGATTATTAATCTTCTCATTCTATTATTGTTTTCTTTTTTTATTCCTCTTTAGGAAATTTTATTACGCGATCAACCGAATTCACCTGTCGGTCGGGAGAGTCATAATACACCTTCAACATTGCCGCATCCTTAAGGAAATCAATATGGCCAACCTCAACGCGAACAATATTAAGACCGGTTCTCTTCTTTAAGTCCTCGACCATTTCATTATATTTCTCCGGTAAAACAAGGTCTATCTTATCATACATAACCAACTTGCAAGAGGTGTGCTCCAACCACTTTTCACTCTCAAGTACCCAGGTTATAAGCAATATAATAACATCGATAACAAGCAATGTCCATGAACATGGAGCTAAAGCGTTAATAACAGATAGCGCTGTTATTGTAAACAGATAGGTCATTTCACGCACCGGCAAGGTTTCAGTCCTATACCTTATAATACCAAATATCGCAAAGATTCCCAATGCAAAACCAACCTTAATCTTTACTCCGCCCAATAGGAATATCAATACAAAAATGCTGACATTAACCAACATAAATGTAAAGTAGTAGTCTCTTCTCTTACTCTTTGGATAGTAAAAGCAGTGAATCAAGGTTCCTACAACCAAGAAGTTCAGGATAAACCTTACAAAAAATTCAACAAGAGTTGCATTAGCCTCCACATCCGAGACCATCTCTTCCAATAGCTCTAATTCCTCCATGATATCAATTATTTAATAGTTTTTTCACCATTATGAGTTTCTCCTTGAAACGGTTCTTCTTAAGCATCGGATTTGTCAAGGCACATCCTATACAATATTTACTGAACCCGGTAGGAAATATTCTCAATTCACGCAATAAAGGACGAACAAACGAGGGGTAGTTACCATCCTGTTTCAATTCGATAATAACCAATCCATCCATCTCCTTGTCTTCTCCGGTAACACAATTGTGGAAACACAATGAAGTATCGATAGTCAAACGCTCGGTTCCAGCCTTATTTACCAATGTTGTTCGTTCAAAACGATTCTCAAGGTGCGGCATTAAATCACTATACCTAAACCACGACTCCTTCTCCAGAAATTGAGCAGCCTCGTCTTTATCGTAATTCTCTAAATCGGGAATCTGAATTCTTTTCTTCTTTGTTCTGCCTTTATTACTCTTTCTCTTAACCTCAAGGAAGAAGTCACCCGTATCCATATACTCGCGCATTCTGACCTTCTGGCGACGTTTTCTACCACCATGATGGCACAAATACATAGAGTAATCGGTAGTATCAAAATAGAGTGTATGATAACCGTTCATTGAGACTCCATCAACGGACTGAACATAGTAGTTATCCATCAACAAAGGCAATAACTCCATAAGCTTATGAATAGTAGTTACAAATTTTGTATCAATTCTATTCATCAGCTTTACCTTGCCCATCTTTTGCAAAGTGATAGGCTCAAATTCCGATAGAAGTGTTGTTAGCTTGGTTTTCATGTGCAAAATTGCGCATCATCAGTACAAAGTTACGCAAATAAAATAAAGATGCAATATTTTTGTAACAAAAGTAGTGATAATTCAGATAAAAGGGGTATTAATTAACATTGAAGCAAAAAAAAAGGACAGCTTAAACTGTCCTAATTTTGTAGCGAGACCCGGGATTGAACCGGGGACCTCATGATTATGAATCATGCGCTCTA
>CAZMOG010000094.1:0-4013 GCA_964567845.1 uncultured Odoribacter sp.
AAGGGTCTTGCCAAAGAACCAAACCACACTCGGTATATAATCCATAACAGCATTAAAGCCATCCCATCCTGCAATGTGCAAAGGCATCCAACCTCCTAAGAAGATGGTCGAGGCCACACCTGCTATAACGAATAGGTTTACAAACTCTGCCACATAGAATAATCCGAAGTGCATACCGGAGTACTCGGTATGGTAACCGGCAGTAAGCTCACTCTCTGCCTCGGGCAGATCAAACGGGCCACGGTTAACTTCGGCATTACCGGCTATCAGATATATAACAAAAGCTATAAAGGCCGGAATATGTCCCTTAAAGATAAACCAGGCATCCTGCTGACGCATCACAATTTCTGAGAACTGCATTGTATCGGTCAGCACTATAATGGTAAGCAGACTTATACTTGCAGAAAGCTCGTAACTAATCATCTGCGCACCACTTCGCATAGCTCCAATCAACGAGTATTTGTTATTCGAACCCCAACCGGCAAGTAATACGCCAATAACTCCAATACTTGACGAGGCCATAAGGAAGAAGATTCCCACATTAAAGTCAAGCACCTCTATTCCACGGCCAAAAGGCAGACAGCTGAATGCCATTACCGAAGCAAGAATAACTATAAAAGGAGCCAGATTATAAAGGAATTTATCTGAACTGCGAATAGATATAATCTCCTTAGTGAGCATCTTAATCATGTCGCAAATCAACTGAATTGTTCCCCACGGTCCCACTCTGTTTGGTCCTAAACGACATTGAAAAGCTGCACACACTTTGCGCTCCATGTAAATCATAATAACTGCAATAACAACGTAAAGCAGTATAATAAAGATACCTACAAGCAAACACTCTATAAGTGTTGCAAGTTCTAATGGCATATACGATACCAGCCAATTATGTATCCCACTTGTCATCAATCCAAAATCATACATAATTATCTATCTATATCAGGTACAACATAATCGACTGTAGCTCCAATTGCTATCAAATCGGCAATTTTGGCATTACGGCACAAGGTATTCATGGCCGACACCAATGGCAATCCCGTAGAACGGAATTTCAAACGGTAAGGATATTTATCGCCACGGCTCTCCAAAAAGACACCAAATTCGCCACGGCTACCTTCGACCGCCGCATAATATGTTCCCTCGGGCACCTTAATTATCGGTTTAAGTTTGGCTTGTATTTCACCCTCAGGAATATTATCTATAAGCTGCTCTATAATATTAAGGCTCTGCTCAATCTCTTTCATACGCACCATATAGCGGGCAAAACAATCACCCTCAGTGAAAAGAATCTCCTCGAACTTCACTTTATCATAGGCGGCATACGGATGGCGTTTGCGCACATCACAGGCCCAACCCGATGCTCTGCCGGTTCCGCCTGTTGCTCCGAACGATATTGCATCTTCGCGCGACAACACCCCTACTCCTTTGGTTCTGCCCTGCATTATAATATTACCTGTAAATACATCATGATACTCCTTCAGCGTAGGACGCATATACTTGATAAACTCCTTAACCTTAGGCACAAAATCAGGAGCAAGGTCGGCCTGTACTCCTCCTATAGTGTTATAATTCTGAATCAAACGGCCACCTGTCGTAGCTTCAAAAATATCAAGTATCTTCTCTCGGTCACGGAAACCATAGAAGAATGCGGTCAGTGCACCTAAATCCATACATGCACACGAATAGAAAAGCAAATGCGAGTCAATGCGCTGCAACTCATCCATAATTGTACGAATATACTGTACTCGCTCACTAACCTCTATACCCATTGCCTTCTCAATACACATGCACAAAGCGTGTCTGTTCTGGTGAGCGCCAAGATAATCAAGGCGATCTGTAAGGGCCAGTGTCTGAGGGTAGGTCAGACTTTCGCACATTTTTTCAATACCACGATGAATATAACCACAGTGTGCATCCAGTTTTTTGATGGTCTCGCCCTCAAGACTTACACGAAAACGCAATACTCCATGAGTAGCAGGATGTTGAGGACCAATATTAATAACATATTCGTCATTATCAAAAAGCACATCACGATGCTTTATAACGCTACCATCCGGCAAAACCTCTATATATTGGGTGTCGTTCGATGTAACCTCGTTCGTCATTCTTAATGGGTTGAGTGATTCATCATAATCCTTACGCAAAGGGTACCCTACCCAATCATCACGCAAAAAGAGTCGGCGCATATCAGGATGCCCTATGAATTGAATACCGAAGTAATCATAAACCTCACGCTCATTGAATTCAGCACCTTTCCATATTCCGGCAACACTCGACAAATGAGGATTCTCACGATCCAGAGTAACTGTTTTAAGAATGACATTCTCTTTAGTTGTAGTATTTTCAAGGTGATATACTACTCCCAATCCTTCATCGCCCCAATCTACACCTGTCATAGAGCGAAGAAAATCGTAGCCCCTCTCCCTATACTCAAGAGCTACATCATAGAACTTCTCCTTTTCTATGTATATTATATTTTCCATATCTACCTCTTTTTATCCTCCTTACGATTAACATCACCGAAAAATTTCTGTGCCTTAACCTTTTTCTGCAACTGAATCATTCCATAAAGAAGAGCTTCGGGACGTGGTGGACATCCCGGAATAAAAACATCAACCGGCAAAATTTGCTCAATACCATTAACTACATGATAGGACTTTTTGAATGGTCCTCCACAAATAGCACACCCCCCCACAGCAATAACATACTTAGGATCAGCCATCTGGTCGTAAAGTCGGCGAAGTACCGGAGCCATTTTATGGGTAATCGTACCGGCAACCATAATCATATCTGCTTGACGAGGACTTGCTCGTGTAACCTCGAAGCCAAAACGGGCAAAATCATACCGCGCTGCGCCAATAGACATATATTCAATTCCGCAACAACTTGTAGCAAAAGTCAAGGGCCATATAGAGTTACCTCTACCCCAATTGATCATCTCATCAAGTGAGCCAACCACAACATTGGTTCCCTCCTTACGGAGTTCACGAACCATCTCCTCCAAATATTCTCTATTCTTTACTTCCATTCCAATGCACCTTTTTTCCATGCGTAGGCAAGGCCTAACACCAATATTAACAAGAAGAATAGAACGGAAATCAATCCTTGAACTCCCAAGTCCTGCACTACTGCAGCCCATGGAAACAGGAATACCGTCTCTACATCAAACATTAGAAAAAGGATAGCAAACAGATAGTATCCTACCTTAAACTGCATCCATGATCTGCCCTGAGTGGGCATACCACACTCGTAAGAGTCTCCTTTTTGAGGGTTATAAGAGCTTGGCGAGATTGCTCTGGCTGCACCAATGGCCGCGATCACTATTATTACAGCAGTAATAATAACAACGATCAGATAAGTAAAACTCATCATAACTATTATCGATAACTGATTATATAAAAACAAGGATATGAGTGCATAGTAATGACACTCTATGCCACTTATTGCATATACACAATCAAACAACAAGACACATTTTATATGCCTGTCATTTTATGGTATGAAAGATTAGAAGATGCCTACACATTCAGGCGACAAAGAAAAGCCAACACGTACAAAGCTCTATCCGAGGCGATAAAGTCACCATATAGAACTCCTGAAGTATCAAACGTATCTACTTTATTGAACTTGTGTGCTAAGATTGCACCCTTATTGTGATTCTTGTGTTTACCATCGTTTTTTGCGGAATTATCACTCTTTGTTGCATACGCACTTATAGAGTTTGATGTACTCCCCAGAAACGATAAACCATAATTAGAATCGAATGTAGATATTGAGCTTGAAACACAAGTTTCAGGGGTCGCAGCATTACCTGCAACTCTATCGAAACTACTATTCTGTTCTGAATTTGCGCTACCAATTATAACACACAATATCACGAACGTATATAGAACAAGAGTCCTCACAACTACATTCTTAAATATTCACTATAAATACATATAAATTACAATGCAAAGGTACGTTTTTTTTCGAACAAAAGTACCTTTGCACCAAAATTAAAAAATGTAAACGTC
>CAZMOG010000094.1:4023-5997 GCA_964567845.1 uncultured Odoribacter sp.
TATCTGAAACTAACGAAGTACATTTAGTATCGAACAAAACCATTTTACCAACATACTTAAAAAATGTAAACGTCTCTGTGTATAACAGAAAATTCAGCCATAAATAGCTACTCCTCAACCACACTCATGTATTGAGACTGAGAGTGATAGTCATCTTTTATTTTCATCAAAGTATCAACTATGATTTTTCTGATCACCCTATTATTAACCGGACTACCAATTAACACGATCTCATTAGATTCATTTAAAAGTACAGTCTGATATGGCTCTAACGCATGGAATTTATTTACTTCAGAAAAACAACCATTTACATCCAAACATACAGGATATTTAAAATCAAACTCCTCAAAAAGAAATAAAGGCTCCACTATCATATGTGTATTGTAGATAAATATACACTGTGGTACACAAATACCCGAATCAGCCAAAGAATCTATAAAGAGACTCCAATCTTTTAAGCGAGCCTTGCATTCAAAACAACTCTCCGTACTTACATAAGTTAATAACTTAAATCTCGTGGTGTCCAAACTAAGGTTAATGGTATCTACTCCTTTGATTGTAAATACCAAACTGTCCTGAATAACGATCTCTTTAGAAATCCACTCTGCTACCACCCTTTTTACCCTCATTTTATTACATGCGGTAATGAGGACTATAAATAAAAACAAAATAAAAACTCTATTCATAATTAAAAATATTAGAAGTTTTTTGCAAATGTGAAGCTTTTTTTTTACGTTTGCAAAAAATAAGGATTAAAAAATCAAGTATGGGTAAATATCTATTATTAGGAGCAGCTATGTTGATTTGTAGCGGTATATTGACACAACACATTGTCAACAACATAGTTACAGACAAAGCCGCAATATTTAACAAAAACATTGAAGCCCTATCAAACACTGAAAATGAAGAAATTGCGATTGGCTATGAATTGGGCTACATTGAATACAATAACGTACAAAAAAAATGTTGCGTTCGCTCAAGCAATCTAACAAAAAAATGCAATGTATCACAAGTTGGATGTATTGCAATAACGGATTAATATGAAAAATATTCTAGGTTATATATTATTGTCATTTACATTACTGACGTGTTGCAATCATAATGATAATTGCAATAAGAAAGGAATCTACATCCCCTCAAATATTGATAAATTTTGTATTAATGACACTATCTTATTAAATGAATGGATTGATTCTATAACCTATATCCCTTTAGAAACAAATGATGAATGCCTTATTAACAACATAACTCAAGCGTTGTATCATGAAGGGAAATGGATTATATTTGATTATCTGAGTCAAGCCATTTACCTTTTTGACAACAATGGTTCGTACATAAAGAGGGTTGGCAATCGAGGACGTGGTCCTGAGGAATATGTTAGAACAAGTAACATTATAGTAAATAATAAAACAGGAGAAATATTAGTATACTGTTATGTCACCGATCGCATGATATACTATAATGAAAACGGTGATTTTAGGAAGTGTGTAAAATATAATAGAAACAGCACAGCCCCAATTAGAAATATCAGTATCATAAACGAGAATTTTTTTATTGGGTATTCTCCTGATTTCAACAAAGAAGAGGGTAAAATTGATGGCTCAGGTATTTGGCTATTAGACTCTACTGGCAATTTCATTAAAAGTATTAAACCCCAGAGTCTAACATATCCAACAATACTAAGTCTTACCTCTCCATACATTACAACAGGATGCAAAGATACAACAAAGAAACGAAAGTGAGTGCGAAACAGAGAAAGAATGTTGTCTGTTAGCGATTTAACAGTGTTTGACAAGATGTTGCAGTGCCATCAAATGTCAATGAAAAGCCAAGAAATGACAGAGTTTCGTTACTATCCCGTTACTTTGACTCTTGACTTTGAAAGGCTGTTTTGATTGCCGTAACTGATTGAATAACGGTATCTGTTAAGCGATTACGATTGCAAATATAGCAAAATTTCTTATATCTTCGTTC
>CAZMOG010000095.1:0-4047 GCA_964567845.1 uncultured Odoribacter sp.
GCTAAAATGACAAACAAAAGAAAACCGGATCAAAAATTACTTTTGACCCGGCCCCCCAATATTTATGCATCAATATTTAAGCATCAATATTTGCATATGTTGCATTCTGCTCAATGAACTCACGTCTTGGCGGAACATCATCGCCCATCAGCATACTGAATGTTCTGTCAGCCATTGCCGCATTCTCGATAGTCACCTGCTTAAGCATACGTCCCTCCGGCGACATGGTTGTATCACGCAACTGGGTTGCAATCATCTCTCCCAGACCCTTGAAACGCTGGATAGTCAAACCAACCTCTCCACGGCCACCACCCATCTCATTAACAATTTGCTCACGCTCCTCTTCTGTCCAGCAATATCTAACCTCTTTACCCTTCTTAACAGAGTACAAAGGAGCCATTGCCAAATACAGATATCCATTCTCGATAATCTCGCGCATATGACGGAAAAATAGAGTCATAATCAATGTTGCAATGTGAGCACCATCAACATCGGCATCGGCCATCACAATTATCTTGTGGTAGCGAAGTTTCTCCAAATTCAATGCTCGGCTATCCTCTTTTGTTCCTCGTGACACACCTAAAGCACGGAAAATTGTACGAATCACATCGCTCTCGTATATTCTGTGCTCCAATGCCTTCTCAACATTCAAAATCTTACCACGAAGAGGCAATACCGCCTGGAAACGCTGGTTACGTCCCTGCTTCGCTGTTCCACCCGCTGAGTCTCCCTCAACCAAGAACAACTCGCAATTCTCAGGATTCTTATCAGAACAATCGGCCAACTTACCGGGAAGTCCGGCTCCCGACAAACTTGACTTACGCTCAATAACCGCCTTACGTGCATTCTGAGCAGCGTGACGAGCCTGAGCAGCAAGCACAACCTTCTCCACAATTGCTTTCGCATCATTCGGATGCTCCTCCAAATAGGTCTCTAACGCTGAACTTACAGCCTGATAAACCGCAGTTCCAACCTCAGTATTTCCAAGTTTGGTCTTTGTCTGTCCCTCAAACTGAGGCTCTGCAACCTTTACAGAAATTACCGCAGTCAATCCCTCGCGAAAGTCATCGGCACTAACCTCTACCTTTGCCTTAGCCAACAAACCGCTGTTATCGGCATATTTTTTCAAAGTAGCTCTAAGTGCACGCTTGAATCCATCAAGGTGAGTTCCGCCCTCTATGGTATTAATGTTATTTACATACGAGAATACATTCTCTGAATACTCGGTATTGTAGTGAACAGCCACTTCAATAGGAATTCCGGCTCTTTCGGTTGAAAGAGTAATTGTATTATCAATCAACTTATCACGTGTTCCATCGATATACTCAACAAACTCGCCCAATCCTACCTCTGAATAGAACACCTCGCACTTTGCCAAACCTGACTCGGGATCAATATTACGCTTATCCATAATTGTCAAGCGAATTCCCTTATTCAGATATGCCAATTCTCTTAAACGAGATGAAAGAGTATCATAGTTGTAAACAGTTTCTGTAAAGATGGTCTTATCGGGCAAGAATGTAATTGTGGTGCCTGTATCAAAGGCCTCACCCACAACAGCCACCGGAGCCTCGGGAATACCACGATGGAATATCTGCCTCCATATTTTTCCCTCACGGTGAATCTCTGCGATCAATGTCTCGGAAAGGGCATTCACACAAGAGACTCCAACTCCGTGCAATCCTCCGGAAACTTTATATGAATCTTTCGAGAACTTACCTCCTGCGTGCAACACGGTCAAAACCACTTCAAGTGCCGAGCGATTCTCCTTTTCGTGCATCGCAGTAGGAATACCACGACCATCATCCTTTACGGTAATAGAATTATCTTCGTTTATGCAAACATATATATTTTGACAGTAACCGGCCAAAGCCTCATCGATCGAGTTATCAACAACCTCATACACCAAATGGTGCAAACCTCTTACGTTTACATCTCCAATGTACATCGAGGGGCGTACTCGCACAGCCTCCAATCCTTCAAGGACTTGAATACTATCGGCCGAATACTCACGTTCTGCGTCTAATCTCTCTTGTTCGTTCATTATTTTAATAAGTTGTTTAACACACAAAAATACTAAATTTTAACCGCTCAAACAAATTCTAGAACAAAAAAAATGCACCATTCAAGGTGCATTTTTCATTACTTTTTGCGATAAACTAAAAGAATATCAAGTGGCTCATTTTCAAGCTCTAAGTAATCTTTATCAAACTCAAACTCATTCACCTGGCCCAAAGCCTTGATATATTGATCCTCGAACTCTGCGTCGGGACACATCATTCTGGTCATTCCCTGTGGCTCAACAGTTATTGAACCCTTGGCATCGGCCTTATAAATACCAAAAAACAGGTTACAACCACCCTTACCGTTAATTGTCAAACTATCGGTAAAATTCAACTCTGGAGCCTCGGCCGGAACCTTAACATTCTTATCATTTATCTCCACTCGTTGCAACTGCCATCCATTGGCATACAACTTCTTGGGATCAGTATCCGGATCTGTACAACCCACAAACCCAAGCACTGCTGCAAAAAACATTAACTTCTTCATATCCATATAATTTATAACTCCTAACTGGTCTCTCCTAACTCTCCACCACCTCGCCATACAAATCATATTCATCGGCACCGGTAATCTTTACATTGTAGAAATCTCCGACACTCAAACGCTTACGCGACTTTATCAAAACCTCTGGGTCAACCTCCGGAGAATCAAACTCTGTACGACCAATCCAATACTCCCCCTCCTTCTTATCAACAATAACCTTAAAAGTCTCGCCTATCAACCCCTCGTTTCTTGTCAACGACAACTTTCTTTGAATCTCCATTATGGCCGATGCTCTTCGCTTTTTAGTTGCAGTCGGAACATCATCGGTATAATTCTTGTCGCAATAGGTACCCTCTTCGTGCGAATATGGAAAAACTCCGAGACGCTCAAACTTCTGACTCTTGACAAAGGCTTTCAACTCCATATAATCCTGAGTTGTTTCGCCCGGATGTCCTGTCATAAGGGTTGTACGAATTGCTATTCCCGGAACCTCCTTGCGGATTGTCGCCAAAAGCTCCTCCAATCCCGCCTTATTGATTCCTCGGCGCATCTTTGTCAACATATTGTCAGAACAGTGCTGTAGGGCAATATCCAGATATTTGCAAACATTACTGCGCTCACGCATAACCTTAAGAATCTCCATTGGGAAACCTGCAGGATAGGCATAATGCAACTTAATCCACTCAACTCCCTGAATATCAGCCAGAGCATTAATCAAATCTGCCAAACGATTCTTCCCATACAAATCAATTCCGTAATAGGTCAAATCTTGAGCCATTACAAGTAACTCCTTTACTCCCTGTGCAACAAGCCCCCTACACTCATCAATAATCTCCTCCATAGGGCGCGACTTATGCTCGCCCGTCATCATTGGAATAGCACAATAGGAACAGGTTCTGTTACAACCCTCCGAGATTTTTACATACGCATAATGGCCCGGAGTTGTTAACTTACGACCATTTCTACAATCTATGTTATACTCATGTCCAAGAGCCTCAATAATTCCGGTCCAATCAAACTTTCCGTAATAGCCATCAACCTCGGGAATCTCAACAAGCAACTCCTCTTTGTAACGCTGCGACAAACAACCCATTACAAAAACCTTTTTTACAACTCCCTGCTCCTTTAAAGCAACCTGCTCAAGAATAGTATTTACCGACTCCTCTTTGGCATCGCCAATAAAACCGCAAGTATTAATCACAACCACATCGGCACGCGGATTATCCGAATCGGCATACACTTTATATCCGGCCAACTCAAACTGCTTCATAAGCATCTCTGAATCAACCAAATTCTTAGAACATCCCAACGATATCACATTAACCTTTCTCATACTCACTACGTTCGTTAAGCAAATCTGCGCAAAGCAAATCTGCGCAAATCTTATCTATACCTTTAACGCTCATCTGTCAAGAAAACTAATCGCTCCCTATACAACTTGAGGATTTGCTTTAATTTGTTATCTACCAACCCCCACCCCCCTTCGCTCAGCGCGCGTCG
>CAZMOG010000095.1:4057-5992 GCA_964567845.1 uncultured Odoribacter sp.
GCTTCGCTTGCTTTCGCTAATAAGGGGGCTTTATTCGCTACGCTCGGAACAAGAGTTCTACCAACCCCCTAAATCCCCCTTCGTTTGGCTCTCTACGTTCGCCTGCACTAATAAGGGGGACTCACTCGCTACGCTCGTTAACTCCTAACTCCTCACTCCTAACTGGTCACTCCTCACTCCTAAAATTCCAAAGCACAAAGATAGAAAAAAAACACTACCTTTGCCCTAACAATTAAGAATAAGCACAACTATGGGCAATATCGAAAAAAGGGCATGGTTACCAACAACAGTTAAAGAGATTCGCGAGCGAGGCTGGGATACTCTCGACGTAATTCTCTTCTCGGGCGATGCCTATATCGATCACCCATCATTCGGTGCCGCAGTCATTGGGCGAGTTATTGAATCTCTGGGTCTAAAGGTGGCAATTGTTCCACAACCCAACTGGCAAGATGATCTACGCGACTTTAAAAAACTTGGTCAGCCAAAGTTATTTTTCGCCATTGCTCCGGGATCAATGGATAGCATGGTAAACCACTACACCGCAGCTCGTCGCAAAAGAAACAACGATGCCTACACCCCCGATGGTCGCGCCGGAGCACGTCCGGATATGCCCACAATAGTCTATACACAGATACTTAAACGTCTCTACCCCGACACCCCGGTTGTGATTGGCGGAATCGAGGCCTCGCTCAGAAGAGTAACACACTACGATTACTGGAAAGAGGTTCTGCGTCCCTCAATTCTAAAGGAGAGCGGAGCGGATTTGCTTATCTACGGCATGGGTGAAAAACCTATTACCGAGTTGTGTAATATGGTTAGGCGAGGAATCCCGTTTGCATCACTGACAAACATTCCGCAAACCTCCATTATCCGCCCCATCGGACAAAACTACGCAACCAACAAAAAGTGGAAAACCATTGAACTTGCAAGCCACGAAGAGTGCATAAAGAATCCCCAAAGTCATGCAGCGAACTTCCGTATTGTCGAAGAGGAGAGCAACAGCATAAATGCAGCAAAGCTGACACAACGTATTGGTAATAAGCTATTAATAATAAATCCCCAATATGCTCCGCTATCGACAAAGGAGTTGGATGAGATTTACGATTTGCCATTTACCCGAATGCCGCACCCTCGATACAAAGGAAAGGAGATTCCTGCCTACAATATGATTCGCCACTCGGTAACTATGCACCGTGGATGCTTTGGTGGATGCGCATTCTGCACAATCTCTGCACACCAGGGCAAGTTCATTGCATCAAGAAGCCAAGAGTCAATCCTGAAGGAGCTGGAGCAAATCACCCAAATGGAGGATTTTCACGGCACAATCAGCGATCTTGGTGGTCCCTCGGCCAATATGTATCGAATGGAGGGCAAGAACAAAGAGCTATGTAAACAGTGTAAACGTGCCTCGTGCGCATTCCCGAATATATGCAAGAATATCGATACCAACCACTCAGCCCTGCTTGACCTGTACAAAAAGGCAAGCCAAATCCCGGGAATCAAACACTGCTTTATCGGTTCGGGTATTCGCTACGATTTGATTATGCACAACACAGGCAATCCGGAAATAAATGCCATTAATCGCAAATATTTAGAGCAGGTTATTCGTTACCATGTATCGGGACGCTTTAAGGTTGCACCTGAACACGTTTCAGACCGAGTGTTGGGAATTATGCGCAAGCCCTCGTTCAAACTCTTTAAACAACTGACCGACGAGTTTAACCGCATAAACAAAAAATACAACCTGCGCGAACAGATCATTCCATACTTTATCTCTTCGCATCCGGGTTGCGAGGCGCAAGATATGGCAAAATTGGCTGCCTATGCAATGAAGAACGATACATTTCGTGCTATGGTGAAACAGCAGCAGGTAAACTGGAAGGGCGTTAGTTATGAAAAACCGCTTGCCAATACCAATCAGCTTTTTACCATTAT
>CAZMOG010000096.1:0-5991 GCA_964567845.1 uncultured Odoribacter sp.
ATTATATTATATTATATTATTTTATTTTATTTCTCTTTCCTAAATATTCCCTTAACTGTCTCTTTAAGATTATTGTTGTAATAATCCTTTCCTATTACCCAACCAATAGCTGTTAATACACCCAAAACACACCAGATAAACAGCACCTTTATTTTTCCCATACTACTCTTTTCGTATGGTACGTATGGAGGTTGAATAACAGAAAATATAGGTGTATCTTCACTTACCTTAATCTCTGCAGCAATCTGTTGAGTTTTTAGGTTCTGATATGCAGTATGGGCAACAGAGTATTGGTCCTGAAGCTGCTGCATCTTTATTTGAGCAGACTTTGTGGTAAATGCACGGTTGGCATCGGAATACTCTGCCCACTCCTTTGCAGCTGCATCATATTCAGCTTTTGCTTTATTATATTGAGAGTTGATAAAATCTAAATTCTCCTGCGCCTTCTCCAATTTAAATGCTGTTATATACTTCTGCATTAAATCTGAAATGCGTTGTATAACCTGTGTAGCAGCAATTTGCTCCGGCATTGTAGCAGACATTGTGATATAACCGTTTTTGTCATCAATATCTATAAAGAACTGTTCTTCTAAAACCTTAAATAGGTCACTCTCATCCTTTGTAAGTACAACCAATTTTGGACCATCACCACTTGGAACATACTCAACATCCGGCTCTTCTCCTTTAATTGCTCCTAATATTTTAAGTGGTAAGCCAATTGTCCACTCCGTTAAAAATGCTCCCAAGTTAAATTTTGCATACTCAGGGTTCATATAATAGTCAAAAAGAGTTATAGGTTCATCGATATCCTCGAAATCGAATTTAGTGTAGATCAACTCCTTCTTTAACTCGATATTGTTAAAGATTTGAGGATATACAAGTGGGCTTAATTCTCCGTTCTTCGAAGTAATATCGCCCATACTGATTCCTGCAATACTTGCCAACGCTCCCAACTTACCACTGCTCATTGAACCGGCATTTGATAATTGTGGAACAATAGTGGTGCTTACTGTATAGGCCTTGGGATTTGTTAAGGCAAATATCAATCCAAGCACAAAGAATACTGCAAAAATTTTGATTATAAGTTTGCGTTTACCCCAAAGTAGTTTGGCGTAGGCAACGTAGTCAATTGAAAACTCCTCCTCTTCCACTTGCGAGTTTTGTGGAGTTTTATTTATGTTATTATCAACCATAGAAGTAATTATTTAAATAGATATAGAATTGTTGCTGCAAGCTGTGCCACTGTGGCTCCGATACTTACACTCTGTGCCAATGTTGCACGCTCACGATCGTATGCCTTACGCTCCGGCACAACCAATTCACAACCGGGCTCTGCCTTAAATTTACCATACTTTTTGGTACTTATAGAACCATTCATATAGACAAAGTATGATTTCTTCTTTAGGGCACGTTTAACAAAGCCTCCGCTTGTACCGACATAATCCCTCCAGCTCATCTTTGGGTCATAGGTAACAACATGTGGCATCATTACTCCACCGGTAATCTTAACGGTATTGTTATACTTAGGTACTGAAACCACATCGCCTGCACGAAGCACCACATCGAAATCTGAACCCGGATTATCAACTGCCTTTTGCAAATCGATAGCGATATCGAAACTTGTTCCCAAACGTGCCGGATCGATAATCAATGTATCGCCACTTGCCTGAAGTTTCTCTTGCGCAATTTCGCTTGCCAAACGCAGACGCTCAAGCTCCTCTTGGTTTAGGTGACGAGTAAGCTTTGCACCGGTTACGTATGCTTTATCAAGGAATCCACCTGCCTTTGCAATCACATCGGATAGGCGAACCTCATCGGTCTCAACAACGTGAGTTCCGGGGAATACTACCTGGCCGGTAACTGTGATTGCCTGTTGATCCTTATAGTCGGGAGCATAGCGAACCATTACAATATCGTATGGATGAAGTGCCATTGTATCGGCCATCGGATTCTCAACCAAATTCACATTCAATACTGTTGCAAGTGTATCGCTTGGTAGAAGTGAGTTGGTATTCTCATTTCTGCGTGCAATTTCGATTCTTGCCTTGGTTGCATTACGGCTAAAGCCATTTGAAAGCAAAATCACATCCCTCAATGTAATACCGGGGCGATAGGTGTAGTTACCACCCTTATTTACAGCTCCGTGTACCTCGACAATTGCACCGGGTGTCAAATCGTCAATGTTGTAGATACGTACCTCATCCTCGCGGTGAAGGGCAATATCGTTTCTTCCGCTAAGTACATCCTGAAGGTTTACACTAACCGAGATTGGTTGGTACTCATCGTCCAAACGTGTAATGTATGCCTGCTCGCGGTAAGCCTCTTCGCGCAAACCACCGGCACTCTCGATCAACTCGCGAAGAGTTGATACCTTCTCATCAATAGCATAGGTTCCGGGGAAGTAAACTGCTCCATTGATCGATACTCTGTTATCGAAACGGTTACTGTTTCCTGTAACAGTAACAACATCGCCATCCTCTAATACAAATGAGTCGTAATCACTCTCCTCAACAACAAATGAACGGTTACGCTCGCCTTTGGTGCGTGATACATGTACTTTTTCGGTCATGGCGTTGTTTGTAAAGCCACCGGTGTACTCCAACAAATCGGCAATGGTCTCGCCATCGATTAACTCAAAGCGCTGTGCACGCTTTACATTTCCATTGACCGATACCAACTTGTTATATTTCGATACAATGATCAAATCATTATCCTGCATACGCTCGTTATCGATATATGCACCCTTTAAAATAAAGTCGTAAACATCGAGTGTCTTTACAAGTTTACCCTTTCTGTAAAGTTTAATATCACGAACGGTACCGGTTCCATTCACACCACCTGCCAGATAGAGTGCAGAAAACAGTGTGCTTAAACTTGGCATAGTGTAGGTTCCGGGAACTGTAACATCGCCCACAATGTTTACGCTCACACTTCTCAACTTACCGATTGAGAGTTTCATGTTTGTAGAGTTATCCTCGTCACTTAAAGTTGAGTAGATCTTTGACAACTCGTCTTTCAACCGCTCCTGCGCAGATTGGATTGTCTCACCAACCACATAAATCGGACCAAGGTCAGGAATGTTGATTGTTCCTTCGGGCGATACGGTTACGGTTATTGTCTTAACGGTAGCACCCCACATCTCGATTACCAACTCATCGCCCTGCGCAATTACATAGCTCTGTGGGGTTGGGATGTTGTAACTTGGAATAAAGTTCAAATATTTGCTTGAAAAGAGCTGGTGTCCGAAGATTGATGAGTTTGTTGTAACGGGAGCCTTCTGGATTATCTGCTCGTCAGTGGCAACGGCTCTACTCTCCTGGCGAGCAACAGTAGTTGATGGAGACTCCTTCACAACTACTGTATTTCCACCTCCACCACCGGTTTGATGGTTGATAAAGTTGTTAATCTCGGCATCGGTATAACCGTACTGCTTTGCCATCTCTTTGGCAGCATTAATCTCTGCCTGTGTCTGAGCAACCACCGCTCCGCACACCATAAAGCTTAAAGCTAAAATTGATAGTACCTTTTTTATCATGATAAATTTATATTGTTTGCAAAACTTAATTTCAATTGAAGTTTTTGTTATCGATATATACCTCAAGGAGTTTTGTTATCCCACCTTTATTATTGGGAATCACATCGAAATCGACAACTCCCGCAGGAATTAAACAGCTGTTACCCTCGGTAATCTCGACACTCTCCTTTGTGTCGCGAAGAGTAATCTTTGCATCGCCCTCTAAACACATGTAAATTACAAATGAGTCGTACTTGTATAACTTTCTGTGAAAGGCACGATTTACCTGTAGCAACTTTATCGAAAAAATCTCGTTTACCTCTAACGGAATTGGTCTGTTTATTACCGAATTGTACTCAACCTTGTAGTTGAGATAGACATTGTAGTCAAGTGCCTCCTTTGCCAGCTCGGTGTGAAGTTCACGTGGTTTTCCATCCAGTCCCGGGCGGTTGTAGTCGAAAATTCGGTATGTCAGATCGGAGCTCTGTTGAATCTCAGCCAACATTATTCCACCGCAAATGGCATGAACGCGACCGGCAGGGATGTAAAAAACATCGCCCGAGTGTACATAGTGTTCCTGAAGCACCTGGCAAATAGAGCCATCCTCAATGCGCTTCTCATACTCATACTTCGAGATTGGAGATTTAAAGCCCACATAGATCTTTGCATTGGGCTCTGCCTTCATAATGTACCAAAGTTCCGATTTTCCCAATGAGCCATGACGCTCCATTGCCATTTTATTGTTCGGATGGACCTGAACCGACAGATCTTTGGCAGCATCGATAAACTTTATGAGAAGCGGAAAGTTATTGCCATAGCGCGCATATACGCTCTGACCAACAAAGTCTGCCCTATACTGCTCTACAAGTTCATTAAGGGTTCTTCCGGCATGCGGACCGTTTTTTACCACCGATTTGCTTATTGGCACTGCGCTTATCTCCCAACTCTCGCCTATTGGCCGGTTATCGGCCAGCAAACCCTTTAAAGGTTTCAGCCTGTTACCACCCCACACCAACTCGTGGAAGTTATTTTCGAATAACAGTGGATAAAGCATACCTGTCAATTAATTAACAATCTCTCCCTAATAACTTGAAAATCTGTTTTAATTCCTCCCTAACCTCCTTGTTTGGAATTCCCAAAGTATAGGCATCTGCATGGATGTTGTAGTCTTTGATTGTCAAATAACCACTCTGATATAATAAAGGATTCGCATCGGTTAATGCCTCTGTCGGACGATCGAAAGCCGATGCATCAACATAAATACCATCCAACTGTGTAACATTGGTATTAAAATGCTCCATCTGCTTAATTAAAAACGTTGGTGTTCCCGAAGCAAACCAATACAATTGAATCTTCATGTGCAAAAAAGCGCTTAATATACTAAAAGGATTATACACATCTTTCAAATCTTCCGCAAAGTGATAACCATCATAGTTATCCTTCAACATCTGTTTTATCTGCTCTGTTGTAACCTTATATTTATGCGCTAACTCCTTTATATCATCGCTAAAAACAGTATATAATTCATCTTCAGAGATTCCACAAATAGTAGAATATTTAGGCAACATACTTACATTTTGTATGTTATTCACCGAACTAAAAATACTCATTTGTGAAAACTTCGTTATTCCGGTAATAAATACAAAACGCAAATCGGCATCGCACGATTTCAAGGGAGTAAAAAACTCCTGCATTAATCTGCGTATATCCGCCAATTCACTATCCTTGTGCAAAGCATCGAGCAAAGGAGCATCGTATTCATCGACAATAACTACCGTACGCTTTCCTACTTTAGCCGATGCTGTAGTTATAAGAACGGATAAACGTTGACCCAATGTCAAATCATTACGCTTAACAATTTCATATTCATTCTCATAACTTGATAACATTTCAGAAATCTCGCTTTCGATACCTGCAATATCCCTGTTTTTAGTAGAACTTAAATCAAAATGTAAAACAGGATATTTTATCCACTCTGTTTCAAGCTTTTCAATTGCCAAACCATTAAATAATTCCCGCTCTCCTCGAAAATAATATTTCAAGGTACTTGAAAGAAGGGACTTCCCAAAACGACGTGGACGACTCAAGAATACATAATAATTCCTTGTCAAGTCAAAGATTGCTGCAGTCTTATCGACATACACACAATTCTGATTTCTAAGTTTTTTAAAATCTTGTATTCCTAACGGATATCTGCTTAACTCCATGAGTTATAAGAAAATCGCTAACTTTTTGGCACGGCTTCGCCGCTACCGCTTACATTACATAGTAAGGGCACGCTGTTATATTCGCACAAAGATAAAATGAAATACAGACTTTTACAACATTTCTTGACCGTATTAAATGCATTTTTAACATTCAATTTGGTTCATAGATAAAAATAGCGTATTATTAGAGAAATATAGACATTTTATAAAAAAAACTTAAATTTATTCGACAATAATCACCAAAAAGGACTATCTTTGCGTAGCACAATC
>CAZMOG010000097.1:0-5953 GCA_964567845.1 uncultured Odoribacter sp.
AAATAACAGTACCGAAGGAGCTAAAAAACACCTATGCAGAAACACCATTTATGTTTTTTTCAACGTATCGGTCGATTTATCATTAACCGTTATGTGGAAAATTTGAATGTCATCGGGTTATGATATCAAGAATCAAAAAATCACAGCAACCAGTTTCAACATTTCAAGAGACTTGCACTGCTGGAGCATGACATTCAACTGTATTCCGTTCGGAACCCACCAGTCATTCAACTTCCAGATCAATGTATCATCGAGCATGTTGCGCGATTTGAAGTTGACAAAACGCGACTCTTGGTACGACAACAACTAATCCAGCTTTGAGCGACACTCCTCCAGGTCGGCATTGGCACTCTCCCACTCCTCCATAAGTTGCTCCAACTCCTGCTTGGCAGCTCCGTATGCCTTAAAGATCGATTCGTCGGAAGCTCCGTTTGCCATCTGCTCCTCAAGCTCTGCAATCTTCAATTCACAACCCTCAATATCGGATTCAATCTTCGATACTCGCTGCTCAGCTTTACGAACCTCCTTGTTCAACTGCTTTCTCTCCTCAAAGCTCAATTTGTTGACCGAGGGGGCAACTGTTGTCTGTGATGTTTGCACCGAAGCAGCACCTTTTGCAGAGTGGCGCATCTCATACTCACGGAAACAAGAGATCTTCTTTGCCTCAAGGAACTCGGCAATACCTCCAAGGAACTCCTTAACCTGATGGTCGGCAAACTCATACACCTTATCAACCAGACCGCTAAGGAAATCGCGGTCGTGAGAGACACAAATGACTGTTCCCTCGAAATTTCTCAAAGCCTCCTTCAACACACCTTTAGTCTTCAAATCCAGATGGTTGGTAGGCTCGTCCAAAATAAGCACATTGTATGGTTCCAACAGTAGTGTCACAAGGGCCAAACGGGTCTTCTCGCCCCCTGAAAGCATCTTGACCTTTTTATCTATGTCCTCGCCCGAAAATAGGAATGCACCAAGAATGTCGCGAAGCTTTTTGCGAATATCCCCAACAGCAACTCTATCTACGGTATCGAAAACAGTTACCTCTGGATCAAGCAGATCTGCCTGATTCTGAGCAAAGTAACCTATATGCACATTGTGCCCTTTGCGCACCTCGCCATCGAATGGAATTTCGCCCATGGCCATCTTGACAAGGGTACTCTTTCCCTCACCGTTCTTACCCACAAAGGCAATCTTCTCGCCACGAAGAATCGAGAACTCTACATCCTTGATTACCAGATTATCACCATAACTCTTGGCTGCATCCTTAGCCATCAGAACCACATCGCCGGGACGCACTGCAGGCTGGAAACGCACAACTATTTGGCTTGTATCCAAATCCTCAACCTCGATACGTTCAATCTTGTCAAGTTGCTTAATACGGCTCTGAACCTGAACTGCTTTGGTTGCCTTGTAGCGGAACCTTTCAATAAACTCCTCGGTATCCTTAATCTGCTTCTGTTGATTCAAGTAGGCGCGTGTCTGCTGCTCTACTCTCTCAGCTCTTAACTGCTCGAACTGCGAATAGGGCACCTTGTAATCGTAAATTTTACCCAACGATATTTCAACCGTACGATTGGTAATATTATCGAGAAATGCGCGGTCGTGCGATACAACCACCACTGCACCTGCATATCCCTGCAAAAAACGCTCAAGCCATGTTATTGACTCAATATCAAGGTGATTTGTTGGCTCGTCGAGAAGAAAAATATCGGGGCGCATGAGTAGGAGTTTTGCCAGTTCGACACGCATACGCCAACCTCCGCTAAACTCGGAGCAGGGGCGATCCAGATCACTCTGCTTGAAGCCCAAACCCTTCAGCACCACCTCAATCTCACCATCCATCTCAGCCAAACCGTGAATGGCAATCTGCTCGGTTAGAACATGAATCCGGTCTATAAGTTTCATATAGCCGCCGCTCTCGTAATCGGTTCTCTCGGCAAGCTCCATATTCAGAGCATCCAGGTCTGCCTGCATCTTGAAAAGGTAATCAAAAGCCTTTGCAGCCTCTTGACGGACTGTTGTACCATGGCCAAAAACAATTGTCTGCGGCAAATAGCCTATCTTGCAATCATTATCTATTGCAACACTACCCTCGGTTGGAACATTTTCACCGGCAATAATCTTCAACAAAGTTGATTTTCCTGCACCATTTCTACCCGTCAAACCTATTCTGTCACGCTTATCTATTTGAAACGATATAGAATCAAAAAGGGTAAACCCTCCGAACATAACACTAACGCCATTAACCGCTATCATATCTCTGACACTTTAAATTTACGAACTGCAAAGTTAAAAATTTAACTACTCCTTTTCAATAGTCTAAAAATTCTGAATAGTAAAGAAAAATTGCTATTTTTCTATTGCAATTTAAAATTTCAAACGTTATCTTTGTCAAAACTATACTTAGTGGTACTTTTTGAACAAAAAACTAAACACAATAATAGAATGTACAAAGGATTTTTCAAACTTCCGGCAATCGAGAACGAACCGGTAAAAAGTTATGCACCGGGTTCTCCGGAGCGTGCTGCGCTAAAGGCAGAGTTGAATAGATTGAACAGCATGGATGCTGACATTCCCATGATCATCAACGGTCAAGAGGTTCGCACCGGCAACATGAAGGCTATCTGCCCTCCTCACAACCACAAACACGCTATCGGACATTACCACCAGGGCGATGCTTCGCACGTAAACATGGCAATCCAGGCTGCAATGGCAGCAAAACCCGCTTGGGAGAAAATGAGTCCTGAATCTCGCGCAGCTATATTCTTGAAGGCTGCTGAGTTGATTGCAGGTCCATATCGTCAATATTTGAACGCTGCAACAATGTTGGGGCAATCAAAGAACGCTTACCAGGCAGAGATTGACACATGCGAGTTGGTTGATTTCTATCGTTACAACGTTAAAAATATGTTCCAGTTATATGGAATGCAACCAAATACCCCTACAACAACAATGTGGAACCGCGTTGAGTGGCGTCCGTTGGAGGGATTCGTATTTGCTTTGACTCCATTTAACTTCTCATCAATCGCAGGAAACTTGCCGGGTGCACCTGCACTTCTTGGTAATGTTTGCGTATGGAAACCATCAAAGACCGCCGTTTATGCTGCATACGTTGTTATGAAGGCATTGCAGGATGCGGGACTACCCGACGGAGTTATCAACTTGGTTTACTGTTCAGGTCCTGTTGCAGGCGACACAATCTTCAGCCACGAGGACTTCGCAGGATTCCACTTCACAGGTTCTACAGGCGTATTCAAGGGAGCTTGGAAGAGCATGGTTCAGAACTTGGATAAATATAAAACATATCCAAGAATCGTTGGTGAGACCGGAGGTAAGGACTACATCTTTGCCGATCCTACATCAGATCCAAAAGAGGTTGCAACAGCAATCACTCGTGGAGCATTCGAGTTCCAGGGTCAGAAGTGTTCCGCTGCTTCACGTGCATTCATCCCATCAAATATATGGGAGCAGGTTAAGGCATACGTAGCTCAGGATCTTAAGGAGATCAAGACCGGCGACGTTATGGACTTCACCAACTTCGTGAACGCAGTTATCGACGAGGAGGCATTTGACAAATTGGCTGGTGCTATCGAGGATGCAAAGGCTTCAAAGGATGCCGATGTTGTACTTGGAGGTAAGCACGATAAGAGCGAGGGTTACTTTATTTACCCAACCGTTATCCAGGCATACGATCCCAACTACATTACAATGCGCGAGGAATTCTTTGGCCCTGCAATCACCGTTTATGTATATGAGCCGGACAAAGTATGGGAGACACTTGACATTCTTGACAAGGGTTCTGAGTACGGTTTGACAGGAGCTATCTTCTCGAAGGATAGATATGCTATTGAGAAATATACAGAGCGCTTGATGCACACAGCCGGAAACTTCTATATCAACGACAAACCTACAGGTGCAGTTGTTGACCAGCAGCCATTCGGTGGTGGTAGAGCTTCAGGAACCAACGACAAGGCAGGTTCAATATTCAACTTGATTCGTTGGGTATCTCCACAGTGCATTAAGGAGACCTTTATCCCAGCAACCCACTACACCTACCCCAACTTCCGGGAGGATTAATCGGAAACAGGCCTAAAGGCTAAATCAAACACTAATAACACAATTCGGTCGGGAAACTCAACGTTACCGACCGAATTTGTATTACAGCACTGCTGCCAGAAGCTGCCTCTATCTTCATTGCTCTCTATGATATACTCCTAACTCCTAACTCCTAACTGCTCACTCCCAACTGTCCACTCCTAACTAAAACTAAAAGGCCAGGCGGAAGCCGAACGACTCTACTACTCTTTTAAACATGACATTCTAAACGATTTACATGAAGCATGTTTTGTGAACGCTAACAAAGGTATTATATGATTAGAATAATCTTTTTCAGTAAACTCGCCTGATTTTAATTTAGCATCATAACTATTTAATTTATGTCTAAATCTTCTTTTACTCTTTCCCGACAAGAGTAAATAACCACTCTTTACCGTATAACCAAGAAAAGGTATTCCTGACAAACTCTCTCCGATAATAGGTGGTTTTATTGTAAGTTTCAACTCTATGTATGCATAATCGATATAATAACGAACTGCTGATTTCAACTCCTCTTTATTATTCATTAATATTAAAACATCATCCATGTAACGGACGTATATGGGAACCGATACAGACTCTTTCATATAGTGATCCAAATCTGAAAGATATAAATTTGCCAAATATTGACTGGTTAAATTTCCAATAGGCAATCCTTTTCCAGGAATAACACTGTAACTTTCAATAATCTTATCAAAAATATTAAGCAACCACCTATCTTTTATCACTCTTGCCACTTTACGTTTTAACACCTCATGATCAATACTGTCATAATATTTTCTAACATCAAGCTTTGCAAAATATTTATACCTTCTAACAGCTCTCTTTGCCTTCTCCAAAGCTGAATATATACCCTTACCTGGCCGAGTTGCATAAGAATCAAAAATCAATTTGCGATCAAAATATTCATGACAAATATTCATTAACGCATGGTGAACAATTCTTTCCTTTATCGAAGCTGCGCAAATCAAACGCTCCTTAGGATCAAAAATCTTAAAGTAATTGTAATTACCGAATTCTATGGTTCCTGATAATAGTTCATTAAATATTTGAGCAACATTATTTTCAAAATCTTTTAGAAAATCTTTAACATCGTTCTTATCACGTTTGCCTCGAAAAGCTTTATGAACAGCAAGAAGTATGTTATCATAATCAACAATCCGACTCTTTAAATTCCCTGCTCTCCTCATTATTCAACTCATTAACTCTTGTTGAATATATTGTACATAGTTGCTCTCCATACTTCTCCACCTTTTTCTTACCAATTCCCGAAATAGATAACAATATAGACTTGTTAATATTTTCATGCTTCGCTATCTCCGCCAACTCTGCATCGGTAAATACTGCATAAGGAGGAACTGCATCATCGGCAGACAACAGCTTTCTAATCTTCCTAAATTCTGTAAAACGTTCAAACTCTTGTTCTGTTAACACACTTTTATAATCAATCTTCTCTCTACATGTACCACCTCCTGCTGTAATTCTATCTATATTTAATTGAGGGGTTGGAAGATAGGTCACACATATTGCCCAGAAAATACCATTATTACAATTTACAAACTCTTTTTTTATATCTAAAATTCTGTTAGAACGCAAGAATTTATTAACATTCTCAAATAAACTCTTATCACTACCTATTGGTACTAAAAATTGTTCAAGTTGCATAAAGCTATTTTATTATTAAACGTAAATACAAAAAACACCGGAGCTTTCTAAAACTAATACTAACACCGGTGAATAAACTCATTAGAGTTGGTTTCGCATAACAAATAATATATCTATTATGCAGGATAGATGTCGGTTTACAAACATTCTGTGCATCCACACCATAATTGTAAGCTAAAGGGCCAGGCGGAAG
>CAZMOG010000098.1:0-5720 GCA_964567845.1 uncultured Odoribacter sp.
TAGACAGCTTCTTTTTTATCCCTAAATATCCCCTTTTATCCTTTCACAACATATTTTAACTAAATATTCTTTGATATAAAGTCAATATCCGCTATTTTTGGGGATAAACATTAATCATTAGGAACTATGGTTACATTTCTCAGAGCAATATTTATATTTATCGCTATTGTTTGGGCTACTCAAATATCTATGGGACAAAAGGTCCGCACAAGAGGAGCTGCCGAGATCCCCTCAACCTCGGTAATCGACACCACTCCATTTAATCAGCGCTTGATTAACGAAATGTTCGATTACATGTACTCGACTCGCGAGGAGAAGTTATATCTGCATACAGACAAAGAGAGCTGTCAACCTACCGACACAATCTGGTTTCGTGGCTATCTAATATCGGCAGCAACCAACAAACTTGCCGACTACAGCCGATACATTTACGTTGAACTAATCGACAAGAACAACCGAGTATATTGGCGTGAAAAAGTTGCCAGGAATGAATCCGACTCCACATTTTCCGGCTATTTCCCCATTCACGACAACATTACACAAGGTGAATACTTCCTGCGTGCATACACCTATTGGCAACAGAATCAGAATGACAGGAATGTATATCGCAAAAGAATCAGAGTAATAAATCCATTCGACCATAAAGTTGAGTGCAAAATGGAGGTTGATTCATTGGGTAGCGGTAAACGCACACTTAAAGTAAGTTTTGTAAATTACCTTGATGAGAAATACAATAACGTTCCATTCCACTATGTCATTCCGGGCGAAACACCGGAAAACACCCTAATGAACAGTTCAACCGGTCTAAATGGAGTTGCTAAGATTGAAATTAAGAGACCTGAGTCAGACCATATCTGGATAAGATTTACCGACCAGGCCAAATGGGACTTTGAGACCTACAGCAGAATCCCGGGCAGTAAATTATCATATAATGTTCAACTATTCCCCGAGGGTGGCTATCTGATTCCAAATGCTACACAGAAAATAGGTTTTAAGAGTATTGGAACCGACGGTTTGGGTATTGCCATAAATGGATACATTCAAGACAACGAAGGTAATATTATAACAAAAGTCCAGAGTAACCACCTTGGAATGGGGCACTTTGTAATCAATACAACAAATGCAGAGAACTACACTTTGGTGGTTCAGAATAGCGAAGGCAACACAAAGAGTTACCAATTACCAAAAGCTAACAGCAAGGCCTTTGCCATTGCACTTACAAACAATAATGCCAACATTACATACAACATTCTTGGCAATGGCAACTTTGACAATATGTCGCTCTATATCCACAACCGCGGAATACCATTAGGTGTAATAAATGCCAAAAAGAACATAGGCAAGACCTTGGAACTTGCCACCGCCCCCGAGGGTGTTATTCATTTTGTCCTAATCGACACAACCGGTAAGATACAGAGTGAAAGAGTGTGGTTTAATCGCAAGCAAGAGCGTAACTATATTGAGATTGCAACTCCGGAACAGAGAGTAACTCCAAGAAACGACGCACAAATTACCCTAAACCTAATCTCGCCCACACAAGAAACGATTAATGGAAACTTCTCAATTTCGGTAATTAACAATGGTCAAGGCGAGGTGGATATGGTAAGCGGTGGTATTGAGAGCTACACCCTTATGACAAGTGACCTGACCGGATACATTGAGCAAGCCGGCTACTACTTTGAGAAATATGACAAAGAGCACATCGACGCTCTTGATAACCTGATGCTTACCCAGGGGTGGAGCCGTTTCAATATCGAGGAGATTCTTGCCCATGCAAAACTTCCCGAACCTAAATATTTTGTTGAGCGAGGCCAATATCTCAGCGGCTACGTTAAAAACTTTTTAGGCAAAGACTCAAAGGGGGCAACAATCCGCATCTTCGGAAATAACGGAATATTGGCTCAATGCACCACAAATGAAAAGGGTCGTTTCATTAACGAGGATATTTGGTTTGACGAGGGCACACGATTCACAGTACAGGCAATCAGCGCCAAAGGCAAAAAGAGCATAGAGTTACTACTTGATGAACAACAATTTGAAACACCCACATTTGTAATGCCGCCAATGCTTGCAAAATTATACAATGACCAAGAGTTTTATCGTAGATATGGAAAAGATTACATCTTTGCTGACAATGGCGAGAAACTCTCAACCTTTGGTATTGTGAATGTCAGTACAGAAACTGTAAAAGAGACCTCGTTCCAATCGGCCAACGCCCTTCGTGCACGTCGCGAAGAGGAGAAGAAATATCACGATGATGAGCGCAATCTGTTTATGTTGGGCATAACCGATATCAGAGAATTCGGCCATACCCGCTCGGCTGCTGCCGAAATTTATATTGCAGGCGAGGATGCCAAAAATTACCCAAAGCCAGAAATGCGATACGACAGAGCAAAGAGTAAAATTCAAAAATCGGAAGCTCCCACAACCGTTGAGACAAAGTTTGCCGGCCACTCAGCCGAGAAGTACACCTCTCCTCTATCAGGAACGAACAGATCTATAAACAACCAACTATCATACATGGGAGGTGGCTATTTTGTTACAGAAAATCAGAGCGTACCTGTTACCGGTATTGCAATTGCCGAGAGTGTAGACATTGATTTTAATGTTCAGACAATAGTGCCATTGGCACCTCAGAAGAGTGGCAAACAGTTCTATAAACCGAGCTATAATGTTTTCAACGAAGCTCTCAAAGAGGTTATCGACGAGAAGATTACACGCTATTGGAATCCTGCGGTCAAGATAAATTCAGAAACCCCATTCACATTCAGTTTCCCCACAGCTGCCGGCGATGGTAATCAAAGCTACACCATAACCGTCGAGGGAATCGATACCGATGGCAATGCCATAACCGAACAACTCATTTATCGTCTGTAAAAAAATTCAGCCAAACTAACAATATCATCGAACATTTAAGGAATCTAACATTAGCTCCCTAATTAGCCTATTTTGAATTGGGCTTCCTATCACAACAATTTTGTTATCTACATTCAGTAACATACTCTGAAAAGGCTCCAAGTCAAAAGCATCATTATGTCTAATAAAAATCTCGTTCTTATCAAAACTCATAGGATAGTTAAAGTTTGCCAATTTAATAAGTATTTATGTATGTAAGAATTTTATAATTATCACTTTTCAATACATTATTAATTGTATCTACTCCACCTTTTGTGAACACAAGACTATCCGGTATTTTAATTTCTTTACTGTACCACTTCTGAACGATATCTTCTATGCTATTACCGCACGATAGCAGTATAGATAGCAAAATAAAAAACATAGAACTCTTTAACTTCATGACAAATCACTCTAAACTCTTGCAAATATAATTCATTCTTTTTAGTTTTGCAAAATGACTATTAATTCGCATGAAAAAGATTATTACCATTATCGCAACTGTCGTGTTTGTCTTGATTGCAGTATTGCCCATTACAAACAATAAATTACAAGTACAAACAAACTCTGTCCTATCAAAAAATATTGAAGCCTTAACTACGCCAGAAAACATTGATACCGCATACGGATACAAAAAGCAAAGGGTAAAAGTTAATGGAGAACGAAAAGATTGTTGTGTCGTTTCACAACCTTCTGACAAATGTAGTGTTGCTGAAATTGGATGTATTGTAATATCAGATTAGCATGAGACTCTTACTTTGTATAATATTTATTATCCTACTTGGTTGCAAAGAGAATTCTCATAGCGGTAATGGAATAATTATGAAATCCTCCATTAATGAACTTGATCTTATTGACAACATATATCTTGACGAATGGATTGATTCTATACAGTACGTAAAACTTGAAACTAATGATTCATGCTTAATTGGTGACATTACTCAAGCCCTATATGTCGCAAATAAATGGGTTATTTTTGATTACACCAGCCAATCTATATTCTTATATGACAAATATGGAGCGTTCATTCGTAAAGTAGGCAACCGCGGTAGAGGTCCAGAAGAATACCTTAAGACATCAAATATTATGGTAAACAATATTACAGGAGAAATTCTTGTATATTGTTACTTGACTAATCGTCTTTTATATTTCACGAATGAAGGTATATTCAGAAAATGTACACAATTTAAACGTCCAAATAGCGCCCCAATCAGAAATACTGCACTGATTAATAACGGAAATATTATTTGTTATTCATACGATTATAGTTACCAGGAAATAGGAGAAAACGGCTCGGGCGTATGGGAAATGGACTCACTTGGAAATTTTATTAAAAGCTATTTTACCCAAGAAACATTATATCCTGCTGTACACAACTTAACATCTCCATACATTACAACAACAGGTAATTACAATGAAAATGTATATATAAGAGATGCAATTTTTAGCAACTTATATTGTATCAGTAACAATAAATTAGACACTATTATTCTATACGAGTATGACAATCCGGAATACTTATCATATGCCGGGAAAACTTTATATGATGGCAAAGGATGGTACATACCTGTCTCAAATTGCGCTATGAATACCAACAATTGGATTTTTAATTATTGGGACGATATTTCTGAGAATCTATTTATTTCTCTTTACAACAAGAAGAACACCCAAATACAATATACAAAATCATGGACACTGAATTCTAATGGTATTACAACTATAATACCTAACTCCTTACCAACAATTTCAAATATAACTAATGCCATAGTATTTATAGCTTCATATAAGTCTCCTAAAAATATAGAATCCTATAAAACTCCTATTGATTCGACATTGCACCAACTACTAAATTCTATGAATGAAGACGATAATCCTATTTTACAAATTGCATATACTAAATAACATCAATATGACACATTTAAGAAAATCTGTATGGATGATTGTATCCATTATGGCGATATCATTTTAATGATATTCATTATAGCACGTGACGACAAGCACAACAGGTCTATTATCAATGCAAATGTTTCTGCTCTAACAAATGGAGAAACTCAGCAATGGGTAGTTGGGTACATTGAAGGAGAAGTAAAAATTAAAGGCGAAGGTAAAAAGAAATGTTGTATAAAAGGAGATGATAATGACTTATGTAATTTATCTATTATAAGATGCGTTGTTTATGAGAACAAATAGAACAACTCATTTATCGTCTGTAAAAAAAAATTACGGGACTCTCAAAAGAGGGTCCCGTTAAATTTATAGGTAGTTTTGTAATTACTCTCCCTTGATAGCTGCAACACCTGGAAGAACCTTACCCTCGATAGCCTCAAGCAAAGCACCTCCACCGGTTGAAATGTATGAAACCTGGTCAGCCATTCCGAACTTATTGATACAAGCAACAGAATCACCACCACCAATCAACGAGAATGCACCCTCGGCTGTTGCCTTAGCGATAGCCTCAGCAATTGCTCGTGAACCTGCTGTGAAGTTATCAAACTCGAATACTCCTGCAGGACCATTCCAAAGGATTGTCTTAGCTCCCTCGATAGCAGCAGCAAACAACTTCTGAGTCTCAGGACCGGCATCCAAGCCCTCCCAACCCTCTGGGATCTCCATTGCTGATACAATCTGAGTATTTGCATCATTGCTGAAATCATCGGCAGCTACACAGTCAACTCCCAAAACCAAGTTTACACCCTTAGCCTTAGCCTGCTCCATGATATTCAAAGCCAAATCCAACTTGTCATCCTCAACAATTGAACGACCAATGTGACCACCCTGAGCCTTAGCAAATGTATATGTCATACCACCGCAAAGAATCAAGTTAT
>CAZMOG010000099.1:0-5414 GCA_964567845.1 uncultured Odoribacter sp.
TCTATAATTGAGAAATTTACAGCGTTTTTACCAACCGTTTTTGTCAATTATACCAGAAGTTGTATAACAAGTGCTAATTTGAGGGCGAGTAAAACGACCGATTGAATTCAAATTATCTCGATCTGCTTCTCCGCAAAGATCTTTTCACAGTAGCAACACTGAATAGAGATAGGTTCCTTAGAAATTACACTGAAACGTGTAGTTACCCCCTCACAGTTGGTAACACACTTAGGGTTAACACAACGAACAATACCATTAATACTCTCGGGAAGTGACACAACCTTCTTCTCTACCACCTCATAATTTTTAATAATATTGATCTTTATATCTTTTGAAACCAAAGCCAGCTTATTAATCTCCTCGTCGGCAAGATATTTATCCCACAATTTGATAATAGCCTTCTTACCAACTGCATTACTATTAAGATTTGTTCCGCAAGTCATTGTATGCTCGGTACAATCCAAACCTAAGATAGATATAACTGTAAAGAGCTTGTTCGATGGTATTCTATCAATTACTGTTCCATTCTCAATGGCACTAACCTGTAACTCCTTCTTTCCTGTCATAGCCGTAAATTTTAAAGTCCCAACACCTTTGCAATAATAGCCTCGCGAGCAAACAATCCATTGTGAGCTTGCTCAAAATAGTAAGCCTTAGGATTCTCGTCGACATCGGTACTAATCTCATTAACACGTGGTAGCGGATGCAACACCTTCATTGTATCCTTAGAGTTAGCCAACATTGAATTCTTTAGAATATAGACATCCTTCACTCTCTCATACTCCAACGGATCCGAGAAACGCTCCTTCTGTACGCGAGTCATATATAAAATATCAGCCTCGTTGATAACATCGGTAGTCAACTCAGAGTGCTCGTAGTATGGAATTCCTGCCACCTCCAAATAACGCTTATATTGATCCGGCATTTTAAGGAAGTTGGGCGCCACAAAATGGAAAGTAGGATTAAAGTGTCTCATTGCCTGAAGCAAAGAGTGTACTGTTCTGCCATATTTCAAATCTCCAACCATCACAATGTTCAAATTCTCAAGCGTGCCCTGAGTCTTCTTAATTGAATATAGATCCAACATTGTTTGTGATGGGTGCTGATTTGCGCCATCGCCCGCATTAATTACAGGGTGCTTGGCTATCTCACTTGCATAGCGTGCTGCACCCTCGATATGGTGACGCATTACAATGAAATCTACATAGTTATCAACCATTTTAATGGTATCTTTAAGAGTCTCGCCCTTAGTTGCGCTTGTAATCTTTGCATCAGCAAAACCCACAACTCTACCACCAAGTCGATTGATAGCAGTTTCAAAACTCAATCTGGTTCTGGTCGAGGGCTCAAAAAACAACACACCGGCAACCTTACCCTTCAACAAATCCTGATTAGGATTCTTCTCAAATTCTGCTGCTCTATCAAGAATCTCAAGAATATCTTCGCGAGTCAGATCCTCGATAGATATTAAACTATTCCCCTTCATTGTATATCTGTTTTATCTTATTTACAATATCGGTGGCAACCTCTGATTTTGCCTTCAACGAACACTCAGTAACCTCTCCGTTTCGCTCTATCAAAGTTACTTTATTTGTGTCAAATCCAAAACAAGATTGCGAATCTTTTAAGCTATTAAGCACAATTAAATCCAAATTTTTTCTCTCAAGCTTCGATTTTGCATTCACACTCTCATTATCGGTCTCTAATGCAAATCCAACCAAAAGCTGTCCATTGTGTTTTCTTCTGCCAAGTTCTGCAGCAATATCCTTTGTCGGTTTCAAGCGGATAACCAAATCATCCTCACCACGTTTAACCTTACTCTCTGCGCAACTTTCCGGTGTAAAATCGGCGACTGCCGCACACGACACAACAATATCGCTATTCTCTGTTCGCGATATCATTGCCTGATACATCTCCTCCGCACTCTCGACATCGATTCGTTCTACTCCCTGCTCCTTGCATACACGATCAACAGGACCTGCAACAAGTGTAACATTCGCTCCACGACGTGCAAACTCATCGGCAAGCGCGAATCCCATCTTACCAGACGAGTAGTTACCTATAAAACGAACAGGATCAATTTTCTCGTATGTAGGTCCGGCACTAATCAATACGTGCTTCCCCTGAAAATCCTTCAACTCACTTGAATCAAAGAAATCGGTTACTGCCTGAAAGATTTGTTCCGGTTCTGCCATTCGTCCCTTACCGGTCAAACCGCTCGCCAACTCTCCCTCTGTTGCCTCGACAAAAAATACTCCATCGGCTTTTAGTTGAGCCATATTTCGTTGTGTTGCAACATGTCTGTACATATCCAGATCCATTGCAGGAGCCACCATTACCGGACATTTAGCCGATAAATATGAAGTCAACAGCAGATTGTCAGCCACTCCATTTGCCATTTTTGCCATTGTATTGGCTGTTGCAGGTACAATTAGCATCAAATCCGCCCACAATCCATACGAAACATGAGAGTTCCAATCTCCATTCTCCGGATTATAAAAATCTACTCCTATTGGATTCTTAGATAGAGTTGCAAGGGTCAATGGGGTAATAAATGCCTTGGCAGTTGGAGTCATGATTACACGAACCTCTGCCCCATTTTTCACCAACAAACGAATCAAAGAGGCACACTTATACGCCGCAATGCCCCCCGACACACCTAACAAAATATGTTTACCTTTCAAGCTCATAACAATACTCTATATTACAAAAAGAGGTTGTCGTAAAAAAACAACAACCTCATCTTTTTAATTAACGTCGTTTCCCGCATTAGCATGACGATAATCAAGTTGATCGTCAAGGAACTCTTGTGTAGCAATAAGAGCAGGTTTGGGAACTCGCTCATAAAATTTCGAAATCTCTATCTGCTCACGATTCTCGAAGATCTCCTCCAAATTATCAGACTGAGTCGAGAACTCCTGCAACTTGTGGGTCAACTCCTCTTTCAACTCCAAAGAGATTTGATTAGCACGCTTACCTATAACGGCAACAGCCTCGTAAACATTACCTGTCTTCTCTTCGAACTTCGCCATATCGCGAGTAACTGTGTTGTTCGGCGCTTTAACCTTTTTAAAATCTACCATAACAATCTTTATGTTTTTAATATATTAATCTTCAAATTCGTATCCCTTCAAGAATTCCTCAATCTCCTTAATCTGCTTATTCATGGTTGACATGAAACGGCTCTCAGGAAACTCCTCCTTAAAGTAATAATACTCCTCCTGGGCTGCGTAGTAACGCTCCAACTTTTTGTCCTCAACACTATTTATAGCCAATTGATATTTAGCATCAAAAAGCATAGCCATTATCTCCTCGCGGTACTTTGAACCGGGGAATTCGGTCAAACAGTTATCAAGGCTCACTATAGCCGAAACAAATCTGTCTCGATTATAATAATTTTGAGCATTCAAAAATGCCTTATACGATACCTTATCCAACAATTCAATCATGTAAGCGTTGATTTCATCTTTCCTCTCACTCCTTGGATATCTATCCAAATAGGATTGAAAATAACGTAACGCCAAATTGGTTGCATTCTGGTCAAGCAAAGCTCGTGGCGATGATTTATAATAACACAAACCCACCATATACAAACACTCCTCATAGAACGGACTATCTGGATATGTTGAGACAAACATCTCAAATAACTCTGCCGCGGGCTCGTATAATTTCTTGTTATATGTTGCATACGCTCTATAATAAGCCATTGACTGCGCACGTCGGCTACCCACTGAATATGCATAGACCTTTACCTTGTCCAACAAGTTTAAACAATGAGTATAATCACCTCTGTTATAAAACTCTATGGCCTTTTCATACATAAGAGAAGTGTCCTCGGTCTTTAAAACCTTGGCATACTCTCCACACGATGTAAGCGTAATAAATACCGTTAATACTATGTACGTAAATCTCTTCATTAACCACTCGAATTGCAACATGCAAAGATAAGTCTAAAATCCCAAGAAACAACAACTTTTTCGTTAAAAGTTATTCATTTTCGTTTTTATTGCTAACTTTGCAAAACATTTGTGTAATATGGAGTTTTATGCAAAGGTAAAATTGAGTGATTTACAAACATTAAATATTATCGAGGATGGATATCTTTGAGAGAATTAAAACGCAGCGTGGAAACATTGGACAATACGCCAATGAGGTACACGGTTATTTTGCTTTCCCAAAATTGGAGGGCGAGATTGGACCTCACATGATTTTCCGTGGGAAAGAGGTTCTTAACTGGAGTTTGAATAATTACGTTGGTTTGGCTAACCACCCTGAGGTTCGCAAAGCCGATGCCGAGGCAGCAGAGAAGTATGGTTTGGCATATCCTATGGGTGCCAGAATGATGAGTGGACAGACAACCCGTCACGAGTACTTGGAGAGCCAGTTGGCAGAGTTCGTTGGAAAACCCGATGCATTCTTGTTGAATTTCGGATACCAGGGACAGGTTTCAATCATTGACTCATTGACAAGCAGACACGATTGCATTGTTTACGATGCAGAGTCACACGCATGTATCCTTGATGGAATGCGAGTATCTCCTGCTAAACGTTATGTCTTTGCACACAACGATATTGATAGCTGCCGCAAACAACTTGAGCGCGCTACAAAGCACGTTGAGGAGACCGGTGGTGGAATTCTTGTAATTACCGAGGGTGTATTCGGTATGGCCGGAGATTTGGGAAAATTGGATGAGATTGTTGCATTGAAGAAGGAGTTCAACTTCCGTTTGCTGGTCGATGACGCTCATGGATTTGGAACCATGGGAGCTACCGGAGCAGGAACCGGCGAGCACTTCGGAGTACAAGATGGTATCGATCTATATTTTGCTACATTTGCTAAAGCTATGGCAGGATTTGGAGCATTCATAGCTTCAACCGAGGATGTATGTATGTACCTACGCTACAATATGCGTTCACAGACATTCGCTAAATCATTGTGTATGCCAATGGTCGAGGGCGCAATCAAGAGACTTGAGGTTCTTCGTTCACAACCAGAGCTTCGTGAGAAGTTGTGGAACATTGTTCACGCATTGCAAAGTGGATTGAAGGCTGATGGCTTGAATATCGGAAGAACAAACTCTATGGTAACTCCTGTATATTTGTCAGGAAGCGTTGCCGAGGGTATGCAGGTTGTAACAGATCTTCGTGAGAACTACAATTTGTTCTGCTCTATCGTGGTTTATCCTGTTATTCCAAAGGGTCAGTTGTTGCTTCGCTTGATCCCAACAGCTATGCACACAATGGACGATGTTAACTACACTATCAAGGTATTTAAGACCGTATCTGAGAAATTGGCTCGCGGTGAGTACAGCAAAGAGATTATTGTTGACGCTCGTAAGTTGTAATACCGAAAATTATTCATACAAAAGAGGCCGGGTCAAAAGTAATTTTTGATCCGGTTTTCTTTTGTTTGTC
>CAZMOG010000100.1:0-5341 GCA_964567845.1 uncultured Odoribacter sp.
AACACCATAAGGCTTGTTTATATAAATGTAGTGATGAAAAATCATATATAACTGTTTTCGCATAACTCTTATTTTGAGAAGTTAATAAAATATGAAAACTCAAGGTATCGTGTTAGTTGATTATTTGGGGTGATAATAAATGGCTAATCCATTGACAATGTTTTGGAATGTGCTATAATAAAACGTGTGTTATATAACAATGTTACGGAAAGGAAGATGAGAGATGCCGCCTAAAGCAAAGTATACAAGGGAGCAAATTATTGATGAGGCCTTTCAGATGGCTAGAGAAAATGGAATAGAATCTGTAACTGCCAGAGAATTAGGAAAAAGACTTGGAATATCTTCTTCTCCTATTTTTACAGCCTTTAAAAATATGGAGGAATTGCAGACAGAGGTATGTAAGTTAGCGCTAAAGGAATTTGAACGCCATGTACATGATGCAGTGAATTTTACCCCTGCATTTAAGTATGTCGGAATTAAAATGATTCAGTTTGCCATGGAAGAACCTAAGTTATTTCAGCTTGTGTATATGAGGGCACATGGAGAAAAACAGAAGTACATGGATTTAATCAATGAGATTGGCGATACGGTGGAGGTATGCTTAAAAGTAATGGAAAAGGACTATGATTTGACAAGACAGGAAGCAGAAGTATTGTTTGGTCAGGTCTGGATTCATACGTTTGGAATATGTGCTTTAGTGGCATGCAGGGTATGCCAGTTTACGCCGGATGAAATATCTGAAATGTTAAGCATGGAATTTCAAGGAGCACTTATGTTGATTAAGTCCGGGAAATTTAAAGTGATACCAGTTAATAATACTCAAAAAGAGGAATAGAAGAATACAATATGATAGTAGAACATGAGATTTTAAATGAAAATGAGAAGCAGGCAAATAAGATTACTGCTAAGGTAATGCAGACAACTTTTGGGATTTTTACATTGATATATCTGTTAAATATAGCAGGTGTATTTGTGATAAGAGATACCATTATGACCAGTGCATACATTGGAAGCTCTTGTCTGCTGTTAATGCCCACATTAGTTAACAACCTGTTAAAGATAGAAAAGGGTTATGTGAAGTATATTAATGTAATATGTGCAGCTTTGTTTGTAACTTTACTCAGTATTACCCTTACTTACCATGTAGTTGTAATCTATGTCTATCCTATTGCAATTGCAAGCCTTTATTTTTCGAAAAGACTGAATGTGTTTGCAACAGTACTTACAGTAACAGGAGTTTCTATAGGGCAGATATTGGCGTTTTTTATAGATACTCTGCAGGATGATAATTTTACTGAACTTTATGATGTAATTATTTATGGTATTATTCCACGTGGACTAGTATTAGTTGCAGTTGCAGTGATTTTTACGATGCTTTGTTCAAGAACGGTATCCTTATTGTCAAGACTTGCTCAGATGGTCGGTAAAGTATCCCGATATCATGAAGAAATGGTAATGGGATTTGCCACACTAGTGGAAAATAAGGACGGAAGCACAGGAGGTCATATTAAAAGAACCACCAGATATGTAAAGCTTCTGGCGGAAGAATTAAGTCACAGGGGATACTATGAGGAAATCTTAACCAAGGATTATATAAATAATCTGTGTATGGCTGCACCAATGCATGACATTGGAAAAATATCTGTGCCTGATGTTATTTTACAAAAACCAGGAAAGCTTACAGATGAGGAGTTTAAAATGATTAAGCTTCACACCATAAGTGGTGGAAAAATTATTGAGGAAACTTTTGGACATTTGGAAGATGAACAATATACCAAAATGGCATATGAGGTTGCAAGATATCATCATGAAAAATGGAATGGAAGAGGTTATCCGGAAGGACTTATGGGGGAAGAAATTCCACTTTCAGCAAGAATTATGGCTATTGCTGATGTATTTGATGCAGTGTCAGAGAAACGCTGCTACAAAGAGGCAATTCCATTGGATAAATGCTTTGAAATCATTGAAGAAGGAAGTGGAAGGGATTTTGAACCACTGTTAGTAGAAGTGTTTTTGGACATGAAAGAAGAAATAATACAGACCCATGAGGAAATAACGCATTAAGAAGCGGGATAGATATGGTGGAAGGAGAATCAAGTTATGAGTTTGCTTAAACAGAATGAAAAAGAAGCTAATTTTTTAGTTGCAAAGGTTATGAGAATCACATTTCTTATTTTTACACTTATTTATATTTTGAATGTGATTGGAATATTTGTAGTTGATAAAACAGTCATGACAGTTGCTTATATTGGTGGTGGCTGTCTGCTGCTTTTTCCAACACTACTGGTGAATATTTTGAAAAGGGAAGATAGCTATATTAAGTATGTAAATGTTGTTTGTGGATCTCTCTTTGTGACCTTACTTAGTATTACTCTTACTTATCATGTAGTTGCAATTTATGTATATTCAATAGCAATTGCAAGTCTTTATTTTTCTAAGAAATTAAATATTATGGCAACGGGACTTACGGTAGCAGGGGTTTCGATTGGACAGATATTAGCCTTTTTCTTAGATACTTTGCAGGATGATAATTTTACAGAATTTAATGATGTTATTATTTTTGGAATCATTCCTCGTGCAATGATTTTGATTGCAGTTGCAGCTATTTTTACTATACTTTGCGCTAGAACCGCTTCCATGCTTTCAAATCTGATGGGTGCAGAGGAACAGAAAGAGATATTGGACCGTATGGAAAACATGCGTGAAAGTGCGGCACAGACTTCTGCAACTATGATTGGCATGGTAGAAGAGTTATCAGGGATAACAGACACATCTTTTGAAGCAAATAAAAGAATAGCGGAAGAAACAGAGAATTTATTACAGGTGTCTACAGAAAATGCAGAATCTGTTGAAAAGGCAGATAACCGAGTACAGGATATTACAGAACAGCTTTCCAATTTAAGTACCCTGAACCATAATACTGCATCTTTGGCAAAACAGATTGGTGAAAATACGCAGGAAAACCAGAAGAAAATGGATGAAGCTACCGGTAATATGGAACAGATTTATAAAAGTACGGATGAGTGTAAGACTATTATCAATCAGCTTGGTGAAGAGTCCAAAGAGATTATTGGTATTATAGAGACAATTAAGGGGATTTCCAGTCAGACTAATATTCTGGCATTGAATGCTTCTATAGAAGCGGCAAGAGCAGGAGAGCATGGAAGGGGGTTCTCTGTAGTAGCAACGGAAATTCAACAGCTTTCTGAACAGACAAAATCAGCGGTAGAAAATATTGGAACGATTATTCATCATGTGGTTAAGGATACAGAATTGGCAGTTAGTGCTATGGAACAGAATGTAATTCTGACTCAAAATGGTATGGAAAGCATTCAGCAGGCGAATAAGTCTTCTGCTTTAATCAGAGTGTCCAATGAAGAAATGGTAGAGAAGATTTTTGCTATTGATGAAGCCGCTGAGGAAATTAAGAAAAAGAGTAATGAAGTTTCTGACAGTATGAAGCAGATTAGCAGCAATACTCAGCAAAATTGTGAGGCTGTAGGGCATGTAACAGTAGCAAGTCAGGAAAATCGTATGGGAACAGAAAGTCTTGTGGAAATTGTAGAGCAGATAAAAGTTCTTTCAGAAAAATTAAATGGGGTAGTACAAGGATAACAGTTAAAAAGCTGTCACAATAGCGGTTGTAATCGCAATGTGGCAGCTTTTTAACTATTTTTTTAGCTGATTGATTAGTGCTTTCATTCGTTCAAACTGCTGTTTTTCTTCAGTAGTCATGTCTTTCGTAAGGATTTCCATAAGCAGAGCACTTTCTTCGGGTGAAAAAGAAAGACCGGCAGCTTTTAAAGTTTGTTGCGCTTTTAAAAGATAAGGAACAGTCTGAGAAAGAGGTTTTCCGGAAGCATTTTCTGCTAATTCAGTAATCACCCGGAGTTTCAGAGGGTGCATATCTTTAAGTGCAGGATTGTTAAGCCAAGAGGTTTGAGACATTTTTGTCCTCCTATTAAAGATTTTTAATGATTCATAGTGTTTAACACCATGTTGATGCTTTCAAAATTGTTTTTCTGTTCTGGTGTAAGCTGTGATAATAGAAATTCCATAAGGCGGTCATTGGAAGAAGTCTGTCCGCCAGAAGAAGATTTGCCGGAAACCCTTTGCTGTAATGACATAAAAGTACGATAGTTCTGAATAAGCTTTTGCATGGTTATGATATTGAGAAGATTATCAATCATTACTTGTTCCTCTTTGGTACATAGGGCTTTAATCTGATTTAAAATAACTTCCGGCTCGACTGGTTCTCTTCGAAGACTAGCTGCGGAAACTTCACTTGCATCATCAAAGGATTTTAATGCTTCTACAAATTCTTCAGCTTTTGCAAGAATTTCAACTGATTTTTGCGCCTGCGGATGCATGTATGGAAGTGCAGCTTTCATGATTTCCAGGTAGTGGGAATTAAAAATGGAACGATTGATCATAGAGATTCCCTTTTGACTTTGTTTTTTTAATTTTATGCATAAATTATAAATTTAGTAGTGAAAAAAAAGTCGATTTGTGTTAAAATATTTCCGATAATGAGTAATTGTGTGTAGAGAGGCGGGATGATTGATGGAAGAAAAGATATTATCTGAGTTAGAAGCATGTGGGGTGAATCTGTCAGGTGTGTTACAGCGCTTTATGGGAAACAAAGCCATTTATATGAAAATGCTTCCTCTGGTAATGAAGGATACTTCTTTTGCAGGATTAAAAGAGGCACTTTCAGAGAAGGATTACAAAAGAGCATTTGAGCAGGCACACACCTTAAAAGGGGTTGCAGGCAATCTTGGTTTTGACAATGTGCTGGAAAGTCTGGAGCCTATGGTAGAATTACTTAGAAATACAGAAACTGCGGCTAATCATGCAGAAGAAATTGAAGACTACATGAAAAAGGTAGTTGTTGCTTACGAAAAGGTTATAGCAATTTTGGAGACGATGTAAGGATTTATGGTAGTTAAAAACAGTGGTCACACTGAAATAATAAGGAAATTTATAAATGGAGGATTAAATCATGATTAACAAATTAGTGAAGAAAATTGAAGCAAACAAAGCACCTATCGTAGTTGGTTTAGACCCTATGCTTTCTTATGTACCAGAAGCAATTAAGACAAAAGCTTTCGCAGAACATGGTGAAACTCCGACTACCGCGCAATAAAAGAACAAATTCTTCAGTGTGAGCCGTCGTTAAGCAATGCCACTTTGTGCGCTGACGGAATACATATTTTGCGTCAGGAGCCATGGGAAGCTCTGTGTTCCTTTATCCTTTCACAAAACAGCAATATTCCTAAAATCAAGCGTTCGGTGGAACTGCTGTGTGAGAGCTTTGGCTCTTTAGCCCAAGGTGGGGGTT
>CAZMOG010000101.1:0-5336 GCA_964567845.1 uncultured Odoribacter sp.
CGGTAACAAGGATGCTATTGTCGAAGAAATGCTGAAATATCAGAACGCTGATGGAGGAATGGGTAGCGGTTTTGAATCAGACGTACTTTGTCCCTTGTCTGCTGCCATCCCTACAGCAGAAGCTATCTTCCAAGCCTACGAATACGACCTTGATTGCACCGCAGATTGGTTCAAGACTATCCTTGCATATTTTGAAAACTCTGTGCAGGATATTTCAAAGTATTGGGAGGACAGCCCCAAAGAGGCTATGGATTATCCCCATGCACCATGGTGGAACTACGCACCTTGTACGGTGTTTAATCCCAACCCATGTGCAGTTGTCGCATCTGCAATGATTCGCTACGGAACAGATAGTCAGAAACAGCTCGGCTTAAAGATTGCTGATGATTGTTTGAAATTACTTATTGGCGATGGCTTTTGCGGAGATCACGATACACTCAACATTCAGGCATTAGTCGAACAGCTTTCACAGATACACTCTCCGCTTGTTTCGGATGAAGTAATGAAATCTATGAGAAGAAGAATCCTTGATAATACCTGTTTTGATACAAGCAAGTATGCTGGGTATTTCCTCACTCCGCTTGACTTTGTATCATCGCCTAATTCGATGTGGTACGATGATGTGAAGCATGGCATTGAGCAGACCTTCGATTACTGGCTTGATAACATAAATGAGCAAGGTGTATGGAATCCCAATTTCTCATGGGGAATTGACAGCGATGTTTCCAGACAAGTAACCGAGAACTGGAAAGGATATATTACCGTAAAGCGAGCTAAGATATTACTCAACTTCGGCAGAATTGAGATGTAGCTTTAGGAGATATGCGAACTATGTTAAAGCTCACGCACGACAATTTCATAAAAGCAAAGGACTTTATTTTTGCGAACGCAGAAGATATAGACCGTGCTTGGTTCCGGTATGTTTTTGAGGACAAGGACGAGGATGCCTTTTTGATGTATTGGCAAAATACCAGTATGACAACGGCGGTTTCGGTGGTCTGTATTATGAATTTGATTATCAAGGCGCTTGCTTAAAGAGTACCGAAGTTGCTGTAAAATACATTTTGAGTCTGGAGAAAAAGGCATCTGCAGATCATCCTTTAATCCGAAAAACAATAAATTATCTGTTGGACAACTATTTGCCCGGAATCGGCAACTGGTGTGAGGTTGTAGTACCTGCAGTAAACGATGGCGTGCATTGTCATTGGGTTCGGTATAGAGGCGAAGATGTTACTCCTATTGGTGATGAGGATGAACGTATCCGTAGATATGATGCAAATGAAAAGGTATGCTTCGCTGCATTTGTTTCGTATTATTCCGAGCTTGTGTCTCAGGATGTGTGCCGAGATGTTCTCAATCCGGTACAGCCGGAATGTATGGATATATATGATCTGAAAGACAAATACGGCGAGAAGATCACGTTCTGGGGCGGCATAAGTACCCAGAAAACACTGCCCTATGGCACTCCGGACGAAGTTGCCGCCGAAACATGCGCCGTTGCCGCATATCTCGGTCAAGGTGGTGGATTTATCACCGCACCTACACAGGAAATTCAAGCTGATGTTCCGTTTGAAAACCTCTGCGCACTGATCGATACCGCAAAATCGCTGTAATGCTTCATCTCAAATAAGGAAAGGAAAACATATCATGCATACCCTCGGCATCAATCTCCACGCCATCAAAGGGCTGACCGATGATGACTATCTGCGCGAAATCGCCGCGCTCGGCTTTGGCACAACCTTCTGCGGCGTCAAAGACGCAGAACGTCAGGCATCCATCGCCGATTCCTGCGCAAAATACGGCATCGTCTGCGAAACCCTGCATGCGCCGTTCTCTCATATCAACGACATCTGGCGCGAGGATGACTGCGGCATGCTGGACGAGCTTCTGCGTGCCATCGACCACTGCGTGATCGCGGGCGCCGGCATTGCCGTGGTGCATCTCTCCTCCGGGCAGACACCACCGCCGATGTGTGATCTCGGCTTTGACCGCATCCGCCGTCTGGTCGATTACGCCGCATCCAAAAACATAAAAATCGCCTTTGAAAACACCCGTCTGCTTGCAAACATTGCATGGGCAATGGAAGCCTTCCCGCGTGATTTGGTCGGCTTCTGCTGGGACTGCGGACATGAATCGTGCTTTACGCCCGGAAGACGCTATATGCCCCTGTTCGGTGACCGTCTTCTCTGCACACATATCCACGACAACACCGGTGAATTCAATCTTGACAAGCACTGGATCCCATTTGACGGACGCATAGACTTTACCTATATTGCAGACACCATCCGCACATCCGGCTACAAAGGCAGTCTGATGCTGGAGCTTGGCAATTCCTCTCCCAACGGCTCCGGCGGCAAATACGACGGCATTACCCCCGAGGATTATCTCCGCCGCGCGTACACCGCCGCCGCAACCCTGCGGAGCATGGTTGATTTGAAACAGAAATGATAAGGAACATGGAACTTATTCTCAAAGAACTTGCCTATTCGCTTGGCGCAGATTTGTGCGGTGTTGCATCGCTTGATCGATTTGCTAACGCACCGACAGGATATCATCCGACAGATGTCCTGCCATCCTGTCGCTCGGTGATTGTATTTGCAATCCGGATACCGGAAGTTACGGAACGGTGTACAACTCCGGTTGTTTACACACGCGTCCGAAATTCCCTGACTGCGATGATGGACAACTTGACGATGCGGTTCTGCATCGAAGCAGATAAACGGAATATTCACTGCATTCCGATTCCGACGCTGGAAAGCCAGTATGATGCCAAAACAGACCGTTGGCGTTCCATCATTTCCTTAAAGCACGCGGCACAGGCAGCAGGACTTGGTACCATCGGACGGAATGGATTGCTGATTACACCGCAATATGGCAGTATGGTATGGCTCGGTGCAGTGTTATGTGAATCCGGGCTGACCGCTGATCCTCAGTGCGAGGACATATGCTCCCACTGTAACGCCTGTGTCCATGCATGTCCCGTCCATGCGCTGGATGGTCAGCAAATCGATCAGGCAGCATGTGACAGATATGCTTTTGGTGATGATTCCGAAAAACAAATCTGGGTCATTTCCTGTCACAAATGCCGCGATGTATGTCCGGTCCATCGCGGTCAAAACAATCAGAATCAGAAATGAGGAGTATCTCTATGTCAAACTATATAATGGATCTGCGCGGCATAGTCGGTCACAGACCGCTTCTGCAGGTCGGTGCCAGTGTGATCGTCGAAGATCACGACGGACGGGTGCTCTTACAGCTGCGTGCGGATAACCACCTCTGGGGTTATGCCGGCGGCTCGGTCGAGCTTGATGAGGTGGTGGAAGAAGCCGCCGCAAGAGAGCTTTACGAGGAAACCGGACTGCGCGCGAAATCGCTTGAGCTGTTCGGCGTGTTTTCCGGTCCCGATCTGCATTACACCTACCCCAACGGTGATGAGGTGTCCAATGTTGATATTGTCTTCATCTGCCGCGAATGGGACGGTGTTCTGACCCCGCAGGCAGGAGAGGTGGACGAACTGCGCTTTTTTGCCGCCGACGAGCTGCCCGCAGAATTATCCCCGCCGATTGTCCGCGCACTGCGGATGTGGCAGGAGCAGAAATTAAAATAATCAGACAAGGATGCTATTGATAACCAACAAATCATGATATTTTGTCCCGCGACTTTGTGCACAACGCAGAATTAGGCGATCTCAGATGTATAAATACTTGACAGTATTGTTGATATATTATATAATATAATCAACCGCTTTATGTCCAAGAAGACATACAACGGCTGAAACAAAATAATATACAATGCGGAGGATTACATCATGGACATTCTTGTTATTGGCGGAACCCGTTATTTTGGGATTCCGATGGTCAATGCACTGTTGTCAGAGGGACACAATGTGACAATCGCAACGCGCGGAAAAACACCCGATTCCTTTGGTGAAGCAGTCAACCGTATCCTGTTTGAACGCACAAGCCCGCAAAGCATTGCCAATGCATTTTCCGGCAGTCATTTTGATGTTGTGATTGACAAGCTGGCTTATTGCTCCAATGATGTTAAGGCAGTCATGGATGTGATCGACTGTGACACCTATATGCAGATGTCCTCAACCGCAGTATATGAACCCAAGCATCCCAATACGGTGGAAACCGACTTCGACGGCGTTCACCGTCCGTTTGTCTGGTGTGACCGCACCGCGTTCCCGTATGACGAAATCAAACGGCACGCCGAATGTGCATTATGGCAGCATTACGGTGACCGACGCTGGATTGCTGTCCGATATCCGTTTGTGACCAGTGTGGATGATTACACCAAACGACTTCGGTTTTATGCTGAGCATGTAGTTCGCGGCTTACCGATGATGATTGATAATCTCGATGCGCAGATGAGCTTGATTCATGCTAAGGAAGCGGGCGAATTTATGGCATATCTGGTAAACACACCGTTTACCGGTGCTGTCAACGGTGCTTCTCACGGTACCATCTCGCCGCGCAAAATCCTGCAGTACGTACAGAACAAAACCGGAAAAGAACTCATCCTTGATCCCACTGGGGACACCGCACCGTATAACGGTGAGCCGTCTTACAGCATCAATACCGATCTTGCGGAATCGCTCGGCTTCCGGTTCTCCCATTTGCATGACTGGATTTATGATACGCTTGATACCTACATCAAAGAGACAACAAACCATTGAGGTAACACCATGACACTTCCCTATCCGATACTCCCCCTTGAAAAAAGCAAATGGAAAGGGCATCCCCTTTCCATCGGTTATACAACGAATACATATTACGATGTCACCGTCGACCGCACAGACAGCGGCTTTCAGGTCAACATGGTTTTGACCGACTGCTCCGACCATCCGATCACGCACACGCCGGAGGAATACGACTTCCCCGATAAGCTCTATGAGGATTACCGACCCAATTCCCGCGCGTACGGTATGATCGACGAAAACGGTGCTCTGATCGCGGCAATTGAGATCGAGCCGGAGGGCTGGTCAAACCGCCTGCGTGTGCATGAGCTGTGGATTGACGACCGCTATCACCGCCGCGGCATCGGACGGGCACTGATGAATCTCGCCAAAGACGAAGCACGGAAGAACGGACACCGCATGCTGATGCTGGAAACACAGTCGTGCAACACCAACGCCATCGGTTTTTATCTGCACGAGGGATTTACTCTGATCGGATTCGATGCCTGCTGTTATGCAAACAATGATTTAGAACGGAAAGAAGTGCGGATTGAGCTTGGGTGGGATCCGACGGCGGAATGATGATTTTCGTTCAAGCAAATGCAAACTGTGTAGGGACAGGCGTCCTCGACTGTCCCAATAGGTTACATGGTAA
>CAZMOG010000102.1:0-5313 GCA_964567845.1 uncultured Odoribacter sp.
GCAGATTCTTCATATCTGCCTTTCCCTCAGCCTTTCCGTTTCCAAATGTGTAAACGTGTTTGCTCATACAATTAATAATAATTTATGTGTTAAAATATTTGTTTCTAAAGTAGGCACACTTTGTGCATCCTCGCAAAGTTAATATATTTTTCCGTTTTTCCATTAAGCGAGGCCAAAAATATTGCAGTATAAATATGCACAAACGTTATAGGAGTGGGAAAATAGTTGTTTGAGAATATTATTGATGAATGTTAATAGAAGTTAAATGAATTATTTTTCTTGATTTCATTTTTTTTGTTGTTATCTTTGCCCTATACCAAAAAACAATACGTTAAGATTATGAAAAAGAGTTGGCTTGTAATTGCAACATTGTTTGTAGGGATAATTGGTTTCTTTGCAGAGTCAATATATTTGAACTTATTTGTAAATAGATTAAATTTTGGTGGTAACATTGGAAGAGAATTTATCTTTCCGGATAACATAAAGTCACAACGCTTAATCATGGAGGATACTTTGGTTGAATTTTATGATAATACATATAGTGTGGTTGTTTACTTAGACTCTACAAATTGTATCCCATGTAAAATGTCTTTGCCAAAATGGGAAGAGTTTATAAATCAATATGGTTCATATCAGGTATTAAATTTTATATGTGCTGTTAGAGTTACAGATGAACGAGAAATAGCAATTCTGCAGAAACAACAGCGTAGTAGATTGCCTATTTATGTGGACAAGAATGGTTTTATTGAGTCCAATAATCATATTAGTGCTGGAGATGTTAATGTTTTTCTTTTGGATACAAACAATAGAATAGTTGCAATTGGGGACCCGCTTACGAATTCAATGGTTGAAAAGATATATAATAAACACTTAAAATGATGGATATGAAGACTGTAAAGATTGTAGTGTTCTTCCTATTTGTAGGAAGTGTATGTGGTGTGTTGGGACATCGATATGCAGAGAATAAGCATCGGGATTTATATGTAAATCACGAAGCTTTAACTACGGCAGAGAATGGTAATGAATGGGAATCAAACTATCAGTATTGCAGATGCAAAGATAAGGATGATGACAATGTAAAGACTTGTGTAGCTGGAAATGCGTTGTCGTTAAGACCGTCTTGCAAGAAAGAGGTGATAGGAGTTCCACTGTATTGTAGAAATTTGGATGAAAATGGTCAATAATGTTATATCTTTATTTATCGCAATAATGATTATTGGGTGCCAATCAGAAGTACCATGTAATTTTAATGTGATAGATTATGGTAAAGTTCCATTTCAAGGATGTAAAGCATTGGAATGTGAGGAATTGGAATATGATACGATATACATTAATTCAATAGATGGGGAGGCTCTTAGTTCCATGATTGGAAATTTCTTTGTTCATGGAGATAAAATATGTTTTGCTGATGATGAATTATCTACAATTCTCACATACGATACATTGGGCAGGCATATTAAGAATTATTTATCATTTGGTCGAGGCCCGAAAGAGATAATGGGGCTATACCATGCTACAAATTATGGAAAAGACTCAATTATGATAATAGATGGACAATGGGGACTATATTATCTTGATTCGGAGTTTAATATTGTTGATAAAAATCGTATAAATTGGGGTGAATTTGCAGAAATCGTAGATTGGAATGAATTAAAGGATAAGCCTGACCCAAATGTCAAAGCAATGTATGAATTTGAATACTATAATGGAAAAATTGATTCATACAATAATAGTATAGTGCTTCCGATAGTCACTGAGCATATTAATTACAATGGATACGGGAATAATAGTAAACATTTTTACAGGAATGCAAGCACGTTTGGTGTGGTTAGGGATTATGTTCTGGAACAGACACTGATTCAGCGTTCGCCTGTGTATGAAAACTATAAATATGCTCCAACATTTTATCATCAGATATTTGATGTTCTGGACAATATATTGTACTTCTCTTTTGAGGCAGATTCTTTGATATATTGTATGGATTTGGATTCGTTGGAGGTTGTGAAATCTTTTGGATGTGAAGCTGTTGATATTGATAAGGATTATGCTGAGTACAATTCAGTTGAGCGTTGTGATGAAAATTGGAAGAGTGATAGGGAAAAGTATGGATATTATCAAGAGCTTTTTGCCTACAGCTTGGATAAGGACAACTATCTGTTTCGTTCTTTCAAGCGTGATTCCCAAGGTTATGGGGTTCAACTTTACAAAAATGATACTTTGATCGCTGAGACAGCAACTCCTAAAAATTTTAAAGTGTTTGGGTATATCGCCCCGTATTTTTACGCTTCCTCCGCATATAAATCGGGTGTTGATAGCATGTATGTTCACAGAATCAAAATAAAATAGGAATGAAAGTATTAAGGCTGATATTTTTAGTTGCATTTCTCGTAATCGGAGGGTTGAAGTTAAATGCTCAGATTGTTATGGATGAAGTGGTTGTTAAGGGATTTAACTATCTTTCAATTTTGAAAGAACTTAATTCAAAATGTCCAAAATTTCCGGTGTCACAGAGGTTCACACACAATTATCTATACGATGTTATATGCGAAAGGGCCGTAGAGTATAATGATACTTGCGTAATGTTGAATTTTGATAAAGGTTCTCTTTTTACATCGCGTAGTATAAAGATGAGTGATGCTTTTGATGCCGGTTATATATATCGTTTTATCCCTGTCTCTTCGGGCAGAAGTATGAATATTACTATTGATGGTGCTGATACCATTACTAAAACGTTTATGCCTTATGTAGAAAACAGACCGGAATTAGAATACAATACTACTTCGCATCCCTGTTTTGAGCTGTTGAGAGTTTTGCAACTTTATTCACCGCCCTATGCAAGACTTAAGGAGTTTGATTTCGAAATAGAGGATATTAAAGGTGATACAATAATTGTGAATTATTCCTATAAGGGAAAGGAACTTATAGAATGTAGGGGAAGATTGTTTTTAAGTGCTAAACAGCGAATGATTATTAAAAATGAGATAGATAGTTTTGATTTTTACTCTGTATATGAACAGAATTCGAGATTGCCACAAAAGTATGACTGTTTTGATTTAAAAGTGATAGTAAAATATGGTCTTGATTCCGAGAACCTGCTCTATATTTCATATATCAATTCTGAAAAAACGTGGAATAGAATGCCGGACAAATCCCACATTTATAGAGGGACTCCTCCATTGAGACAACAATTACGAGATAAAACTTTAATAGAATATGAGGTGTTGCAATTAGCTTGTCCAAAGATTATAAATATAGAAGAGTCGAAGGAACTGCCTGAATATATTTTAAAAACATTGATTTCTGTCCCAGATTGGACTCCGATTCCTTACGACCCTAATGATAAAATGAATTTGGAACTTGCTACCAATAAACGAATTGCCTTAATAGAGCGATATATGCCATTAAAAAAACAATATACCGCGAATAGCAATAAGATTATTGAAACACCAATGTTACAACGTTTGACCAACTCTCATATTGAACATTGCAATAATGCGCTAAAATTAGTTAAAGAGGTTTTTGGAATAGAGTAGTCTATGCAGCAGTGTGTCTGTAGCAAAAATTCATTAATTTTGTGTGCGGTAATGTTCAAAGGTCAAAATGGAGTTGAAGCGCAGATATACAAACTTTTCCGATAAGTTAAAACAGATTTTTGGGGCGAGGGTTCAGAAACTCTCGATTGATGCCGGCTTTACCTGTCCTAATCGTGATGGATATGTCGGTATTGGAGGTTGTACCTTTTGTGATAATTCAAGCTTCAGCCCTGATTATTGCAGAACGGCAGGAGGGATAACGGAACAGATCAATGCCGGAATCTCTTTTTTTGGTAATAAATATCCCGACCAAAAATATTTGGCCTATTTTCAGACCTATAGCGCGACATACGCTCCGTTGAGTGTCATAAAAAGCAGGGTAGAGGAGGCTTTGTCGCATCCGAAAATCAGTGGAATAGTATTGGGGACACGTCCCGATGTCTGTTCTGATGAGGTTCTGGACTATTTAGAGGAGTTGGCTAAAGGGAGTTATGTGGGTGTCGAGTTCGGTGTTGAGAGTACCAATAATGCAGTTCTTGAAAGTGTAAATCGTGGCCATGGTTATGAGGTGAGCGAGGATGCAATTCTGCGGGCTTCGGGGCGAGGAATTTATATTGGTGCGCACTTGATTATCGGTTTGCCGGGCGAAAGTCGTAGGGAAGCTTTACAGGGAGCCGTTAAGGTGGCGAATTTGCCGATAGATGTGTTGAAACTTCATCAGCTGCAGATAATTAAAAATACAAAGATGAGTTGTGAATATCTGGCCTCGCCCGAAAAATTCGACCTCTTTACAATGGAGGAGTATTTGGAATTTCTTGCTGAATTAATACCATTGATTCCGGAAAACGTGGGGTTTGAAAGATTTGTAAATCAGGTGCCTCCGGGCTATCTGATTGCTCCGAAATGGGGAATTAAAAACCATGAATTTACAGCCAAATTGGATAGGTGTTTGGAAAGACACAATGTTTGGCAAGGAAAATTTACAAAAGATTGCGAAAACTGATAAAAAATCAGTACTTTTGTTCAAAATTAAACAGAGGCCTATATGGTAAGTATATCGCAAGTAGTAGAGAATATCGTTAAGCATCGTCCCTATCTGTCAGAGGCGTTGGCTGCCGGGATTATAAATGTCTCTTCTTTGGCGCGTCAGTTGCAGTCAGATGTGGAGGCAGTGGTGAAAAAGGAGGTTAATACCGGAGCTATTGTTATGGCTCTTAACAGGTTGGCTCCATATCTGCAGGTGCGTGAGCAGGTTCAATTGAATAAGTTGCTTGCAAACATGGGCGATATTGTTTTGCGTAGCGGACTGTGCGATTATACCTTTAAAAATTCCCAGACATTGGTGGATTGCCACATTGAGGTTTTGAAGCAGTTGTCGAAGAGTGAGGGAATTTTCTACACAATGGTGCAAGGAGTTTTCGAGACAAATATTGTTATTAGCGATATAGCTTCATCGTTGATTGATGAACACTTTAAAAGTGAGCAGTGTTTGTTTAAGAAGCGAGGTTTGTCGTCGGTTACATTGAAGTTGCCACAGGGCAATAGCATGCAACCGGGATTTTACTATACCATAATGAAAGAGTTGAGTTGGGAGGGAATCAATTTGACCGAGGTTATCTCTTCTACGAATGAGTTTACAGTTGTGGTTGAGAATGACTTGATTGACAAAACTTTCATTGTGTTGAAGAATATAGGGAAGAATTGATTAGTTAGGAGTGAACAGTTAGGAGTTTGGAGTGAGACTGAATTAGATAAATACCGCTTTCAAGTCCCCCTTATT
>CAZMOG010000103.1:0-5179 GCA_964567845.1 uncultured Odoribacter sp.
ACATTCACTACGTTCATTTCGCTAATAAGGGGGCTTTACTCGCTTCGCTCGCTAACTCCTAACTATTAAAACTTTTCGTTTCTTTTAATCTCTTTCACCAGACACTTTGGCAGATTCTCCTCTGTCTGATGACACTTCATCTCAAGCGAATACATGTGTCCAATGCAGTAGTTTGAGTGAGTACAAGAACAACGCTTGAAATTCTCATCACGCAAATGGTTCACAAACTCGGGATCATTAAGCAGTGCACGTCCCATTTGAACCGCCTCGAATCCGCAATCCAAAACATGCTCTATCTTATCCTTAGCCACCAAACCGCCAACATAGATAAGCGGCATGTCAAGTTTCTCACGGAACTTCAACGCATCTTCAAGGAAATAGGCCTCCTTGAACGGAACTGTAGGTGCTACAAGCTGACCGAACATTCCAACACCAAGCTTCAGCCACCACATATTATTAGGCAAATAGTGAGCAACGGTCTTTTTGGGGAATGCTCCGTGCATAACATATTGAGGAGCACGACTCACAAATCCACCACTTAGAACCAAAGCATGTGCTCCACACTGCTGCAATGTTTCAGCAACAATCAACGACTCATCTATCTCCATTCCGCCTTTGAAGCCGTCACGCATATTCATCTTCACAACGACTGCCATATCATCCTTTGCTGCACTCATAACCTCGTCCATGGCAATCTTCATGAAGCGCATACGGTTCTCTAACGAACCACCGAACTCATCCTTTCTACGGTTTGTATATGGAGATAAGAATTGACTTATAAGGTATCCGTGACCTGCATGAAGCTCCACGGCATTAAAACCCGCCTCGCGTGCAAGATTGACTCCTCGCCCGAAACTCTTGGCCATCTCATAAATCTCCTCTTTGCGCATTGCTCTGTGAAAAGTTGGCGAATAGAGATTAAAACCATTCGAAGCTGAAATAGGCATGCAACCGGCAGTGCCTCGGTGACACATATTACCACAGTGACCAATCTGAATCGACGCAGCAGCACCCTCTTTATGGATTGCATCGGTCAAAACCTTCAAATCGGGAACTGTATCTTTCTTCAACCATAGCTGCGACTTAAACGACAAACCGCTATGCTCGGTAGCAGCGTATGCAATTGTTGTCATTCCGACACCACCCTTAGCCACCGATGTGTGATAATCGTAAAGCATTTGTGTCGGACGGTTATCCTTACACATGCCCTCGAATGCCGCAGAACGTATTGTTCTGTTTCTCAATGTCAAAGGGCCGATTTTTACCGGTGTAAATATCTTAGATTCACTCATAGTCTTAATATATAAATGGAATTATTCTCTTCAAATTCTTACCCTTCATCTCCTCCGGGAACCACTGCTGATATCGCTTGTTTATTGTATTTGCACGAGGTGCAAGGTTGGCAAATGTCCATGCAGCGAACAACGCTCCTGCCCATGACCAGGTCATAATTGCAAAGCCACACCACTCAATAAACTCACCAAAATAGTTCGCGCTTGTTACATAGTTAAACATTCCCCCCTTTGGCAAATAGTGGTTTGTATCGCCCGGTTTTCTCAAATTTCTGACAATATGATCCGAGTGCCAATTCACTGCCATTCCAAAGATAAAAATTGCAACTCCAATAATGAATTGAGGGGTTGTCAACCAACTTTTAACATACATATCCGCCGGAGCAAGATAGAATAGCCACTTGCCCTGAATGTATCCGTTAAGAACATTGAACACAACTCCCATCAACATAATTCCTATCGGCATTTTACTCTTTCCCGACATTTTAAACGGGAAGATAAATGAGCGCTGGAAATAGTGTAACTCAAACAATAGGAAAAATATCAATGGAACTGTATTGAATTTTACGGGCGAGGCTGCCCACATTACCAACATTGTGACTAAAACCGGAGCCTCCATCAGCACCCAAGCCAACTTATTATTGATTGGTAATCCCCATTTCTTATCGAACAACATTCCATACCCTGCCTCAACAAAGTACAGACACACAAAGACAATCAACGCAATGATTGCCATTGAGATAAGTAAAATATTATAACTCTCCATAATCTCGTTTACATTCTTGAAACTTCACTGTTTTGGTTTCCCTAAAACTTAGCAAAGTTACAAAAATTTAATAGCTTGTTGTAATCTATAGATATTTTTATAGCATTGGCAAAGGTTGAAAGTAATAGAAAAAGTAATAGAAAAATTAATTTAAAACTAAATGTAATATGGCAACAGTAAAAATCAAATTCAGATCATCAATCGTCAATGGCGAACAAGGTTACATTTATTATCAGGTAATCCATAAGCGTGTAGTCCGTCAGCAAAAAACAGGTTACCGTCTTTACGACAATGAATGGGACTGTCGTTTATCAAATATTGTATTACCCGTATGTAGCGAAAATAGAAAACGTTATCTATTGGAGATTTGTGATAAAATTCAAATGGACATCAAGCAATTCCAAAGGATTATAGGAAATTTTAAACAAAGCAATTACAATTATACTGCCGATGATGTAATAGCGGAATTTAAACACAACAAAGACGCCGAAAATTATCTCTTCCCATTTATGGAGAGAGTTATTTCCAATCTAAAAGCATTAGGAAAAACACGCACATCGGAAACATACTCAGCTACCCTTTTCAGTTTTAAACGCTTTCGAGAAAACAGGGATTTATCTTTAGACGATATGGATTCCGATATGATGATGGCATACGAAGCCTATTTGAAGAATAACGGAGTATGTCCAAACTCTTCATCATTCTACATGCGTAATCTTCGGGCAGTGTATAACCGTGCCGTAGAAAAGGGGTTGACCATTAACAGAACTCCGTTCAAGCATGTTTACACCGGAGTTGACAAAACAGTTAAGCGAGCTATACCGTTAAAAACAATTAAGCAGATTAAAAATCTCAATCTATCGATTCAACCATCATTATGCTTTGCTCGCGATATATTCCTCTTCTCGTTCTATACTCGTGGAATGTCCTTTATTGATATGGCATATTTAGAAAAAAAAGACCTATCCTATGGCATACTTTCGTATCGCAGACGCAAGACCGGACAACAACTCTTTATCCGTTGGGAGAAATGCATGCAAGAGATTGTAGATAAATATAATACATCACAATCTAACTACCTATTGCCCATCATCAGGCCCCTTTGTGGGATGGATGAACGCAAACAATATATCTATGCCGCTCATAACATCAATCGTAGTTTGAAAATAATTGGTAATAAACTTGGATTAAATATTTCACTGACACTCTATGTTGCCCGTCACTCTTGGGCAAGCATTGCAAAGAGTATGAATGTACCAATATCTGTTATAAGCGAAGGTATGGGACACGACTCAGAAGCAACAACACGCATATATCTGGCTTCACTGGACACGATGGAAATAGACAAAGCAAATAGTATGATACTGAAATCTATATGACAGTGAATGATTAGTTTAGCAAATGGGCTTTACTTTGAGAGAGAAGACATTTCTCTTTGAGAGAGTGATTTATGCGAGTATTGTAGTCTGATAATAAGTGTTTTTTCTGAAGTCCATTTGCTCAACCAATCTATTTTGTGCTAAACAAATTTTAGAATACACTTAACATTTTTCTGAGTGAAATTGTGTTAATTGCAGAATATATGTATCTTTGTTGCGGTAATCACTTCTCTCTCAAAGAGAAGTTACATACAATCGAGACTTAACTGATTGTAAAAAGTTGATTATCAAGTGTTAATGATGTTTAATCAATCTATATGAGTTATGCGAGTACATGGAGTTGGTGTAAATGCAGAATTTAAGTACAAGGATGCTATATCTCTCTATGCCGACTCCGGATTGTCTATAAAAGAAATATGCAAACAGACCGGAGTTGGGTTTTCTGCGTTCAGTTCTTACCTTTCAAAAAAACACAGAGATTTAATACTCAAACGTCATCAGTTAAACCACCTTGACAAGGTAAAACTTCGTGGCAAATGCGGTCAAACAACAGCCTCATATTACAAATACAAAGATGCTATAGCAGCCTGCGACAATCAAGAGTACATAGAATACAATATATCGCAGATAGCCCGTATATTCAATGTGAACAGTTCATCTTTGGCAAATCAATTGCGTCGTCACTATACAGACATCATCCCACGAAGAGAATTAGCACGCCAACGCATAGGTATTACTGTTAATCTACAATACGGAACCCGCAAATGGAGCAAGGATGAATATGCTTATGCTATAAAAATGCTACAGACATCAGATATGACAATCAAAGATGTTGCCAACATTTGTTCTGTATCATATACAGGTTTACGTGAGTATGTCATTGCTTATTATCCGCAAATAACGTCACAAAGGAAGCTTAAACGCACTTATGCAACTAAGCAAAAAATACGAGGGAAACGTAATGGTAATTGGGGAATTCACGAACCAAAGCAGAAAACAATTGAAAAATATGAAAAGGCAATAGAACTTTATCGTACCACATCAGAGTCAATTGAGAAAATTGCACTAATATCGGGTGTAAACATAGGTGGATTCCGTCATTACTTAAAGCAGTGGCATCCTGAACTTATCGTTGAAAGGCGAGGTTTTAATACAAATATTGATTTATCTCAAACCAAGCGTTATAAAAAATCTTCAGCAGAGAAATATGCAAATGCTATTGAACGCTTAAAGAGTTGCAATATACCTATAACAACAGCTGCCAGGGAATTCGGTCATAATCCTCAAGCTTTGCGCTCGTATATCAGAGAGCATTGTCCAGAGTTAACATACGAACGAGGCATGAGAAGAGGTTCTAATGGAAAAGGTATTCTGGGGCGCAGTGCAATTAAATATTCGGATGCATTACATTTGTTTGAAACCACCACAGAGCCATTGAAATCAATTGCCACAAAATTGGGACTTACATACACTAGTCTTAGCGGTTACATTCACCGCAACCATCCGGAAGCAATAAAAAGACACTATGCCTTAATATCTACAATAGAGATAAAAAAGATTAAAAAATAATATTAACAAATTAAATTTCTGTGAGGAAAAATTTTTGAATTAATGACATATTGAGACAAGAGAAGTTACGTGCAATAATAAGACAGAAATTATTAACCAATTAAAAAATATAATATGGCACTACTGTCCCATTAAAATTGGGGGATGTTCTTTGAAATTATTGAAATATAGTT
>CAZMOG010000104.1:0-5077 GCA_964567845.1 uncultured Odoribacter sp.
GCCTCCACCTTTATTTGCGGCAGCAAAATTAACTCTTTAAAATAAAAGATACCTGCATTATTTATTAAAATATCAACATCGTAGTTATTTAAACTACACCATCGATACAACTCATCGGCACTCTTTTCATGGGCGAGGTCGATTTCAATGCCATCACAGCGAACAGCATAACGTTGAGACAATTCATTTGCTTTTGCAATGACCGAGGGTTCAATACTGACCATAACCACCCGGCACCCCATCTGCGCCAAAAGCTCTGAATAGGCCAATCCTATTCCCGAGCTTGCACCGGTTACCAATGCAGTGCTCCCTTTTATGTCAACACACCTCCTCATCAATCCTCGGAGTGAATTTTCAACACCTCTCTATATGCCTCAAAAATTCTTGATTTCGAAACAAAACCCACATACTTACCCTCTTTTATGACAGGCAAATTCCAAGCCTTGCTCTTTTCAAACTTCTCGGTCACCACCTCCATAGAATCGGTAATATCAATAACAGCTACCGGAGCACACATAAAATCGTTTACCGATAACTTCTCATATAGATCTGATTGGAACATTACCTTACGCACATCATCGAGAAGCACTATTCCTACCAATCCACCACCTTTACCTATAACAGGGAAAATATTCCTCTTCGCACTTGCAATGTGCGATACCAAAGTTCCAAGAGAATGGGTAGATCTGATAGCAACAAAATCGGTCTCGATTACATTCTCCAATTTCATTAAAGTCAAAACAGCTCTATCCTTGTTATGTGTAATCAACTCACCAAGTTTTGCCAATCGACGTGCATATATTGAATGAGGCTCCATTCCGCGACACGTCAAATAGGCAATTGTAGATGTTAGCATAAAAGGCACCAACAGGAAGTAACAACCGGTCATCTCTGCTATCAAGAACATTGCAGTAAGTGGCGAACTCATAACACCACTCATAACTCCAGCCATTCCTGCCAAAACAAAAAGGGATACGGGAACATACTCAACTCCCAAAGCGGTTGTGACCAAAACAAACAGGAATCCTGTCAAACCTCCGGTAAACAGACTCGGAGCAAAAACTCCTCCAACTCCCCCACTACCATTGGTCAAAGCCGTAGCAACCACCTTAAGGAAAACCAGTCCTACCGTGTATAGAAGAATCAACCATGCAGTATGCTCTACATCTCGAAATATGGAGTGGTACATTATGTATTCACCTGCCGTAGTATAATCCGATGACAACAACTCCTTCAACGAAGAGTAACCCTCTCCATAAAACATTGGGAATAATGTAATTACACCTCCCAACAAAATTCCGCCGATAACAATTCGCACCCAAGAATTCTTGATATTCTTTAGTTGCTTCTCTACCCAAATATTTGTGCGGATAAAATAGACAGAGACCAAACCGCACATAACACCAAGAGCAATATAGAGCAACACATCAAAAAATTCAAAAGAGCTTTGAATTTCAAGAAGACTATCAATATCAAGCATTAGGAAAGTATCACCACCGGTTGCAAAATAGACCAGCACATAGGATACCATTGCCGAAATCATCAACGGCAACATACTTGCCATGGTCATATCCATCATCAAAACCTCAAGTGTGAAAGCAATTCCTGCAATGGGAGCCTTGAAAATTCCGGAAATAGCTGCTGCCGCTCCACAACCAATCATAAGGGTCATAACCTTATAATTCATCTTAAAGAAACGGGCCAGATTTGATCCCAAAGCTCCACCGGTCAAAACAATTGTAGCCTCGGTTCCCACCGAACCTCCAAAACCGATAGTCAGCGTACTTCCTATCATTGACGAGTACATATTGTGCCCTCGCAAAACACTATTTTTTCTGGAAATAGCATAAAGCACCTTCGTTACTCCGTGGCTAATATCATCGCGAACCACATATTTAACAAATAATGCCGTAAGCAAAATACCCACAAGAGGAACTATAAAATATAAAAAGCTCGTTCCGCTTGCTACAAAATCAGATACATACTCATACAACGAATGAACCGAGAAATGCAACAACATTGTTGCTATTCCCGACACAATCCCGACCAAAATGCTCAATACAATAATGAAGTTGCGTTCCTTAATATGACCGGAACGCCACTCCAAAATCCCCTCGTATATTCTTAACAGAATTCTTCTCATTTTACCTTCTCACAACACTCTTCAATGAACCATACTGAGGATAGAATTCAATTTTTAAATCATTTAACTCCTTAGATGTAAACTTCTGAATAACACCCCACTGAGGTATCACGGCATTAAATGTCATTAAACTCTTGTTATCGTAACTGACAGTCACATTTGAAATTGCCGGCACTCTGTATGCCAACTCCTGCTCAATTGGCTGTACAGCAGAACGTACAGGCATTTGAACATTGCCGTATGTCAAAATTACAGGTTTTGCCGAAGAATCCTTTACATCTGCAATTCCTGAATCTTCAGAAACTCTGAATGCTATCTGTCCTGTTTTTGCATTAACAGGATCAATATACAAGGTATAAGTATGGAGAGCAGTATCTGAAGCACCTAAAAAGAGAGCAAAATACTCCTTTTCCATTTGGTCATACTTTGCCAAAATGGTTGTCAGAGACTCACTATCCTCAACCTCACGATCTCCTCTGATTAAATCGGTTCTATCAGTGCGCAAATCGTAAATTTTATCCAAAATATCTTGCACTGCAACCTCCTCGTCATTTAGCTCGTAATGGTATGGGGAATTAGGATCAAACTGCATGGTAACCACATTCTTAGGTCCCCTTACCTCTACAAACGCACTATCTACCACATACTCTAAAAAATTGTATGTATCAACTGCGTATGGCTGAAGAGCTCTAGCCTCGGCACTCTGAATATTTACACCAACATTTGGCATAATAAAAACATAGTCCGAAGAGACTCCCACTCCGCTCAAAAGTCCATCAGGAGTAACACTTAACTGCAAAATTTCATTTTCGGGCGAGGATGCAATTGAATATCTACACGCAGCATCGGGAATCGACACTGATGAAAATTTAACTCCCTGCAAACTCCATACCGATTTTTCTGAAGTTATTTCGGGTTCAATACCAAGTTTTGAAGATGCATACTTGGCAAAGGGCCCCGGCACATAGTGAATCTGCTGTAAAGTAACATCCACTTTAAACAACACCTTTGGAAGAGAATACTCCAAATAACTTACCGGCAAAGGAAAATCATCAGTCTCCTTCTTTTTCTGTGCATTGGCCATTGACACTCCTACAAAAAGGAGTGCCAACGACATTGATATAAATCTCTTAAACATAATTACCATTTTGGCTTAACAAAATTCTTCTCCATCTTTCTCCATGCCAAACCAATATTTTCAGCAATCATAAATGGAGAGATTCCACGTGTTCCGTATTGTGAAATAAGAATATCTGCGGTTAAACCGTGAGCATAAACGCCAAGCACTGCCGCAACATCCAAAGGAACTCTCGATGCTACCAAACCCAATAGCACTCCTGTGAGCACATCACCGGAACCACCCTTCGCCAAGCCAGGATTACCAGTACTATTAAATATACAAGTACCATCATGCAAGGCAATAACAGTATATGCATCCTTAAGGACGACACAAATTCCATACTCTTGAGCAAAGGCAATCAACTTAGTCAAACGCTCATAATCATTACTCCAACTACCCACAAGACGCTCAAATTCGCGAATATGAGGAGTGAGAATTGCTCTTCCATTCAGCAAGCGTAACCAATCGCGATTCTCTGAGAGAATATTTATTGCATCGGCATCAACAATCAACTTACATGCCGAATTCTTAATCAACTGTCCCAAACCCTCTATTGAACTTGGACGAGTTCCCATTCCCGGGCCAACTGCAATTGCATTATATTGATCCGGATCGGTAATATCGGAGAAACAGTTCTCTGTTCCACCAAAAATCTTTGGAATAGCCTCGGGACAACGTGCCAACAAAGCATTCAATCCTGTCTCAGGAAGATAGGTATTCATCAAACCAACTCCGGAACGGATAGCGGCCATTGATGCTAATATTGCAGCACCCACCATATTTCCTCGTCCTGAAATCAACGCAGCTCTTCCATTAACCCCCTTATGTGCAAAAAGTCGAACATTGGGCATTGCATAACGGATATAACTTTCGGTTACACCATAGAAAGTTCCGGCACTTTCTGCAATAGCCATTTTATCAAGACCTATATTTAAAATATGCCAATAACCTACATAATTACTGTTTTCATTAAATAAAAAGGCCAACTTAGGTGCTTGGAATGTATAAGTCTCATCGGCCATAATAATACAGCGACGATCAACAGAGGAATTATCCTCGGGCATCAATCCGCTTGGAATATCAACCGAAATAATCCTGTTATTACACTCATTTACATCCATAATAAGCTCAGCGTAATCACCGGAAATCGGTCTATTCAATCCAACTCCAAACAGAGCATCGATAATCACAGCATCATAAGGAATAACAAATGCACCCTTAACATACGAATTGTACTCCTTAAAACTAACTGCAGTTCCTGACAAACGCTGCTTATTCGCCATATTATCAGCGCTTAACGAACTGTCGTATGTAAATAAAGCACAATCCACAGAATATCCTCGTTCAGACAATATTCTTGCTATCGCCAATCCATCACCACCATTGTTACCCGGGCCACACATTACCAACACAGGATTATCATTTCCGTATCTGCCACAGAAATGGTCGCACCAAACAGTAGCTGCGCGCTCCATCAAATCCAACGAAGTAATACCCTCTTTCTCACATGTCACTTTATCCACTTGGCCAACCTGGGAACCAAGAAGAAATTTAATAAAACGTCTCGTATTCATAGTATCAAAAAAAAATTTGCACTAAAGTATAAAAAAAAATCGAATTATTTTGTGTTTTCAAAAAAAAGCTATACTTTTGTGTCGTCAAAGTGAACAACACATTGCAATTGTCGAATGGTGTAATGGCAGCACAAGAGATTCTGGTCCTCTTTGTCTAGGTTCGAGTCCTAGTTCGACAACAAATTGGAGGCTTGGCCGAGTGGTCGATGGCGGCAGTCTTGAAAACTGTTGTACGGCAAC
>CAZMOG010000105.1:0-4725 GCA_964567845.1 uncultured Odoribacter sp.
AGTATATCTCGCTGGAAGCCAAGATTGCAAAGAACAAGGATGCCTACTATGCTTCGCTGGAGGATTCACAGGTTGGCTGGCACGAACAGCAGGATGATCCTACTGTATTCGTCAAATGTCTGCTGAGCGCCATCATCGCCGCATATCGCGACTTTGATGATCGTATTCGGATCGTCAGCCCCACATCACTCGATACCGTGAAGAACGCCATTGAGAACAAGCTCGGCAAGTTCACGAAGAAGGACATTCTTGAACTTTGCCCAGGTCTCAGTGCTTCTACTGTGGAGCGCCACCTGAAGAAGCTGACAGCAGAAGGCTATATTGCCAAACATAGCGCAGGTAAGAATACTTTTTATGTAAAGACCTAACGATAAGTATTGGAGTAAAATATGGAAGAATATCTTACAGCAATTAAGGATACCGGGTGCTGGTGCGGCAATGCAGTTTTGACGAGAATGGACAGCATATTGAAGATAACGGCAGTGATAACATGATTAAGCAGTTTTTACAGGCGCTCCACGATTTCGGCGACTTCCAGTTTGAAGTGTTCTGCAATCTCATGTTGGCAACAGGTCTGCGCCCCGGCGAATGCACCGCCCTGCATTGGGACGATATAAACATGGACACGGGACTGCTGTATGTCCGTTATACGCTCATTCGCACCAACGGCACAAATTTGTACGGCAGACACCGAAAACGGCGCAAAGCGAACGCAGAATTGTCCTGCCTGCCTATATTCTCGGCCTGCTCCGTCAGCACAGGGAACAACAGGCAGACAAGCCCAATTTGCACGGTTCTGTATTCTGCAATCTGTCCGGGGATTACATCAACGCCATTAACCTGAACGCAAAACTAAAGCGGGTCATAGCAGGAACCGGGTTGCCGGACATTCACCTGCATTCGCTCCGTCACACACGCCAGTCTGCTGATTAACTCCGATGTGACAGCAAAGGTCATTGCAGATCGGCTCGGACACGCTAACACAAACACGACGCTGAATGTGTACAGCCATGTGTTTGCCGAAAGTGAAGTCAAGGCAATGCAGGCCGTTGAAATGGCGCTGTTCGCTTCAAAAACTGAATAATGCAAATATAGCGACAAAAGAAAACCGCCCTTTCGGACGGCTAAATTTTGTCGCTTAAATCTTCTAAAAGTCGCTTACAGATACCCGACGATATTAAATTTCTTGTGTCTATACATTCTAACAAACCACTATATATTGTGGTTTTCATGGTGTCGTGAAATATCGTTTAGTAGAGGTATAGTCTTCTTCAAAGTAGACCTCCACGTCCTTTTCCTTCAGCTTACGCACCGTGGTCAATCTGTCGACGGTGTTTCGGGCGAAGCGGCTGACGGACTTGGTGACGATGAGGTCAATCTTGCCCGCCAGAGCGTCGGCTACCATCTGGTTAAAGCCGTCACGCTTTTTTGTGTTGGTGGCTGTGATGACTTCGTCGGTGTAGACCTTTACGAACTCCCAGTCGGGCTTGGACTGAATGTAGTGGGCAGTAGTCCACCTGGGCTTCGTAGCTGGTCTGCTGTTCTTCACTGTCGGTGGAAACCCGGGCGTATCCTGCCACGCGCCGCTTTCGCTGCAAGGCGATGGGCAAATGGCTGATGGGGTTGATGCTGGCCGGGATAACCGTTACCGATCTGACGGATCTGCTCATAATTGGGGCCTCCTTTGGTCGTGCTGAGTTGCTCTTTGGTCGCTACCCGGAAGTAAGCAACTGCTGTTCTTTTTCTTGAACCGTCCATCCGAATACCTTTGTAGGGCTTAACAGCTACTACATTTCAGGAGGCAAACTATGGATTTGCAAGAATTACAAATGCTGCTGGATGCAGCGGAGCTTGGCCGGGTTTTACTAGAAAAATCTGTCGATCTACGCCTTGAAGCGTTCTCCGGGAACGCCCTATACTCTTGGCGAGGGATACCACTATGAACAAGTATAAGACGGTCAAAGAAGTGTGCGACCTAACCGGCCTCACACGAAAGCACCTATATTATTTCCATCATGAAAGAGTTGTGCGGGCCGTAGCTTGTGCAAATTACTCGGTGGAGGGCTACAACGGATACAAATTGTACGATGACATAGCCGTAGAGAAGCTGCAACAGATCGCTCTGTATTACCAGCTCGGACTAAAGCGCGACGAAATAAAGGAGATTATGCTGACTCCCAATTATGACAGCAATATGATCCTACACACCCTGGGCTTGTTTGTTGAGATGGGTTTCGATCTTGTCGATGGCTTCAGTGACGGGGCCGTTACAGCCCTGTTCCTTCAAGCCCATCAGACAAGCCAGAATGCCCTGGGTGAGAATGCGTCACGCCAATCTGCGTATCTGCCCAAATACTCGTCCGGGTTCAGATCGGCACCGTCCTTGGTCTTAAAGAAGAACTCTCCGTTGGCGGAGGTGGACGGCCAGTACATCAAACGGCAGGCCTCGTAGGTCGTATCGTCAAACAGATCAATGCCGATCTCCTTGGCAACCATCCGAGCCACGGGTGCGTATTCCTCTTCGGAAATCTCCCGTGACAGCGGAATGAGGATGCGCAGACGAGGATGCTCTGGGGTATGCTTATGGGTAGAATAGACACAGCAGCGGAAGTCATGGAGCAGTTCAATGGTGGCCCAGATGTCCGGGCTGCCGTAGTCCATATCCAGGGTCAGCATGGAGCGGCATAGCACCATCCCATTCTTGCGGCGACCTTCCCGGATGGCTCCGCCGACGAAGCCATCCACATCCTTGATGGAGTCCTGGGAGCCTTTCTTCAGCTTGCGGTATTCCTCCACAGTTTCGGTGGTGCGGATCGTGGTGCTGACCTTCTGGCAAAGCTCCTCCCAGGAGATCTCCCGATTCTTCCACTTTTTATCCATGCGGCTGTTGCCGACTGCAATTTTCATACGGATGTGACCTCCTTACACGCAGCGGTGAAATAACGGATGGGCTGGCCTTTGCACCTTGCCTTTTCAATCTCCATGGCCATACCCTTGGAGATGGTGTCTCCAAAGACCCAAAGTTCTGCACATTTGGAGAGTAGGACGATGTCCATGAACAAGGCCAGATTCCGCTCCTATCTTTTTCGGTTGTTCAGATGTGGTGCAGCCAGCGTATAGGGGGGTATTTTATTCAGGCAGGCTGCTGCCAAAGTTGTCCAAGTGGTTTGGAAGGTGTTCTTTTGGGCTAAATGGAGCAATTGTTTGTTCATTTGGAGCAGAGAAGACAGGGCTTCTCTGCTATAATGAGCAGGCCTCAAGAAATTGGTTATGTCTTTTGATCCTTCAGATGCCGGGGCTCTGCTGCGCAGTGGCTCCGACATGGAAGGATTAAAAATAAAAAGATAGTTAGTGCAAGCTAACTGGAAAGGTTTGAAAAAATGAAAAAGTACATCGCACTGGTGCTGTCCCTTCTGCTGGTCGCTTCCCTGATGACTGGCTGCGGCGGCGATACCACCCCTACTGACCCCAGCGAAACAATCTCCACCGAATCTCAGGAAGAGGTTACCTATGTCTATGGCACTGCCCGCCTGACCTGGGCACAGTTCTGGGCCAACGAGGACATCACCTATGATGATTCTGTGGACTTTGACGCGGTCAACGAAAATACCGACACCGAGGGTGCCACTGATCTGGGCGGCTTTGACGCCGTCACCCGCGCCACCCACAAGCACGGCGTCTATCGTGGCTCTGCCCACTACTCCAGCCTGCTGCACGCTGTTGACGAGGCGGGCAACGAAGTATCCGTCTATCTGGAAGATATGACCGACGCTGCCAGTGTGGAAGATATGTACGGCGTGGAAAGCGTTTTCTACGGTCTGGCCGACGGCAGCTACTGTCTGGTTCAGCCCGAAGGCGAAGCCACCACCTATACCGTCACCGGTGTTGAGATCGTTGGATACAGGGCATGGCCTGTGAAGGTTCCCGCTGATCAGGCAGAAGCGGCCGCTGAGGCGATCAACTTCATCGAAGACGCATCCGTCACCGAAGAGACCAGCATGCTGAAGACTGTCAATGTGGTTGACGGCGAGGTCACTGTTTCCGCTGCTGCCGCCGCCAATGGCGCTGCTGTGGAATACACCGGCGAGGCTTCCGTTTCCTACAACGATTCTTATGGTGACTACATCTTCATTCAGCTCAGCGACTGCCCTGAAGATTGGGGTATGAACCTGCTGGGTGCCACCTACGCTTACTTCGGTGATGTGAATCCCGCTGAGGATACCTCTGCCGAGCCTGTCGCCACCTACGGCACCAAGTACGCTGCCGACACATGGTGGAAGTCCAACGGCAAGCTGCTGCAGTTCGGCATCAACACCTCTTACCGTCATGGCGCTGCCGAGCAGTTCGGCTACTGGCAGATCACCATTATGGCGGCCGGTTACGAGAACTACACCGTCACCGTTCAGGCTCTGCCTGCTTATGAGTCCCAGATCACCGCCTCCCTGAGTGAAGACAACGCAACACTGACCATCTCCGGCATCTCCAATGCGGACTGGAAGAACACCACTGTTGCCGTGGACGGCAATGTGGTCGAGAACATCGACGCTGGTGTTGCTGTTCTGGCTGAGCAGACTGTTGGCGCTCACACTGTCACCATCAACATCGACGGCTACCGCGAGAACACGCTGGAAGTCATCGCCATGAGCGGTCTGTCCGCCACCGACATCACTCTGGAGGGCAATGTCCTGAAGGTCAACGGCGATCTGGAGAACTATCTGTCCAACA
>CAZMOG010000106.1:0-4656 GCA_964567845.1 uncultured Odoribacter sp.
AATCAAGGATGTAACTATCAACGAGGGTGACTGGATCTCATTAAACGGTTCTACCGGAGAGGTTTACCTTGGAAAGGTTGCTACCGAGGCTGCTCAGTTGAGCGGAGACTTCAAGGCTATTATGGATCTTGCTGCTAAATATACAAGAATGGACGTTAGAACCAATGCTGATACTCCACACGACGCTACAACAGCTCGTAACTTCGGAGCTAAGGGAGTTGGTTTGTGCCGTACAGAGCACATGTTCTTCGAGGGTAACAGAATCGACGCTATGCGTGAGATGATTCTTTCTGAGACCGTTGACGGAAGAAGAACTGCTCTTTCTAAGATCCTTCCTATGCAACGTGCAGACTTCGAGGGAATCCTTGAGGCTATGGACGGATACGGAGTTAACATCCGTTTGCTTGACCCACCATTGCACGAGTTCACTCCAAACGACGATGAGAGCCAGAAGCACATGGCAGCTCTATTGAACATGCCTGTTGAGAAGATCAAGGAGAAAGTTGAGGCTCTTCACGAATTCAACCCAATGCTTGGACACCGTGGTTGCCGTTTGGGAGTTGTCTACCCGGAGATCACTGAGATGCAGGCACGCGCTATCATCGAGGCTGCTTGTAACTTGAAGGCTAAGGGATTGAATCCAAAACCAGAGATTATGGTTCCACTTGTAGGTACAGTTAAGGAGTTGGCTCACCAGGCTAACATTATCCGCACTGTTGCTGCTACTGTAATGTCTGAGAAGGGAATCAAGGTTGACTACCAGCTTGGTACAATGATCGAGATTCCACGTGCAGCTTTGACAGCTGATCAGATTGCAGAGGTTGCCGAGTACTTCTCATTCGGAACTAACGACTTGACTCAAATGACATACGGATACTCTCGTGACGACGCAGGTAAGTTCTTGCCAGAGTACATCAAGAAGGGTATCTTGAAGACCGATCCATTCGCTGTTCTTGATCAGGAGGGTGTTGGTCAGTTGGTTGAGACCGGAGTTCAGAAGGGTCGTGCAACAAGAAGCAACTTGAAGGTTGGAATCTGTGGTGAGCACGGAGGAGAGCCATCATCAGTTATCTTCTGTGACAAGGTTGGAATGAACTATGTTTCATGTTCTCCATTCCGTGTACCTATCGCACGCGTAGCTGCTGCACAGGCTGCTATTATGCACTCTAAGTAATTGAATATAGGTAATCAATTATAAGCAAGGGCTCTCTGCCAAAAACAGAGGGCCCTTTTTTCAAACATAAGCTAAAATACACAGCAATGAAAAAGGTTTTTTCAACTCTAATGGTAGCTCTTATGGCAATAACATCGGTACTTGCCCAAGAGACACTTACCATCGATGCTGCAAAAAAGGGAGCAGCAATATCGCCCGATATGTATGGAATATTCTTCGAGGATATCAACTTCGGAGCCGATGGCGGACTTTATGCAGAGCTTATCAAAAACCGCTCATTCGAATTCACCTACCCATTTACCGGTTGGGTTCCATTCGGAAAGGTTGAGTTATTGAACGAAAATGCTCCATTCCCCAACAATCCAAACTACATACGTTTGAACCCTGCCCCACACCACGCAAAATATACCGGAATCGAGAACGAGGGCTACCGTGGTATCGGCTTGAAGAAGGGCGCAGACTACCGCTTCTCGGTATGGGCGCGCAGCGTTGACGGAAAAGAGCAGAGAATCTATGTAGACTTGGTTGACTCGCACAACGACATTATTGTGCGCGACACAATCACCATTACCGGAACCGAGTGGACAAAATACCAGTCAATCATTGAGTCAAATGTAACCGACAGCCACGCAAAAGTTCGCATCTTCTTGAACTCTCGTGGTTCTGTTGATATGGATCACATTTCACTCTTCCCAACCGACACATGGAAGGGACGCGAGAATGGAATGCGTAAAGATTTGGCACAGGCACTTTATGACTTGCAACCAAAAGTATTCCGTTTCCCAGGCGGATGTATTGTCGAGGGAACCGACCTTGCCACAAGATATGCATGGAAAAACAGCGTAGGTCCTGTTGAGAATCGTAAACTGAACGAGAACCGTTGGCACTACACATTCGATTACCGTTTGTACCCGGACTACTTCCAAAGCTATGGATTGGGATTCTTCGAATTCTTCCAATTGTGCGAGGACTTTGGTGCAGAGCCCCTTCCTGTAATCAGTTGCGGATTGGCATGCCAATTCCAAAACTGGCATGAAAGTGCACACGCACCGGTTGATAATCTTGACGAATACATTCAGGATGCTATAGATCTTATCGAGTTTGCAAACGGAGCAACCGACACAAAGTGGGGAAAACTTCGCGCAGAGATGGGACACCCAGCCCCATTCAACTTGAAATATTTGGCAGTTGGAAACGAACAGTGGGATGACCTGTACGTTGAGCGTTTGGAGGCATTTGTAAAGGTACTTCGCGAGAAGCACCCTGAGATTCAAATCATTGGTGGCGCAGGCCCATACGCATCGGGCGATATGCTTAAACACCTATGGCCTGAAATGAAGCGTTTGAAAGTTGACTTGGTTGACGAGCACTACTACATGGCTCCAACATGGTTCTGGAACAACGCAGGTCGTTATGACGACTATGACCGCCAGGGACCAAAGGTATTTGCCGGCGAGTACGCAGCACACCACCCCAACCGTGGCAATAACTTCGAGGCTGCTCTATCCGAGGCTGCATTTATGACAGGTTTGGAGCGCAACGCCGACATTGTTCGCCTTGCGACCTATGCACCATTGTTTGCACATGTTGACGGATGGCAGTGGCGTCCTGACTTGATTTGGTTTGATAACTTGCGTGTTGTACGTTCAATCAACTACTACGTTCAGCAGCTATACAGCCACAACTCGGGAACACACGTATTGAGCGCAACAAGCAACGGTCAGGTTCTTAAGGGCGCAAACCGTCAATATGCAACTGCTTGCTACGATGCCAACACCAACGAGGTAATTGTAAAGATTGTAAACGGAACCGAGCTACCTGTTGACTACACATTGAACATCAAGCTTCCAAAGAAGAGTAAGGTAATGGGCGAGGCCACACTTACCACCCTTCACGCCGATGATATGTTGATCGAGAACACTCTTGACAACCCACACAATGTTGTACCACACACAACAACCCTTGCAATTGCAAACGGCCAAACCGTTCAAATCCCAGCAATGACCTTCGCAATCTATCGCATTGCGTTGAAATAAAACATAAAACAAATCCATGGGCACTATCCCAATAGACTGCGGTCGCTTCACAATGAGTTGAAGCGACTGCATATTTTTCAATAGATCTTATTATAAATAATTTCATTTCGATTGTAATAAGTATGCTATCACTTTTCACATTACCTTATATTTTAAAATTGCAGAAAAAAAAATACCTTTGCGCTAAGTAAAACTAAAAAAAATAAATAAAACATGAAAAAACTATTATTAGTTCTACCTGCATTAGTTCTAGCTATTATTTTAGGTATTGAACATTTCACTAACACAAACGAAAGTGTTTTGTTTCAAGAAAACATTGAAGCTCTTGGAATAACAGAAACACAAAAAGGCGAGCCTATATGGCAGACATACAAAACAATCTGTCCAATATGTCGTATAGAGTCATTACCAAGTTGTAATATGGTTCAATATGGCGGAGACCACTGTACTCCGGCAAGATGTACCAATGGTTGAACAAGTTTGGAGTATATTTTTAATATATATGAAAAATAACCTATATATACTCCTAAGTCTTATTATATGCTTGGGAGTATCGTCATGTTCTCCAAAGAACAATGCATCGACAAAAGCAGCCTATTCTGCAACATTAAACAAGGAGCAAATAAAACCTTTCGAAGAATCTGACATTAAACTGTCATACGATATCATTTGCCTTGATTCAACAACCCAAGCATTGCTATCAAATGTAAACCAAGTAGAAATAGCACCAAATCGTATTTTAGTTTATTCATTTATTGAGGGGGCTATTATTTTTAATAGTAATGGAGATTATATAAATTCAATAGCAAAAGGTAGGGCCCCCAATGAAGTAATGCAAATAAACGATGTAGAGTACAACTCAACAGACAACTGTTTTGAAATATTGGATTTTCAAAACAAGCTGAAGGTATTTGATTTAGATGGCAACTATATAAGAACGAAAATTGATTTAGATAGATATAGCGATGATTTTATAAGATTAAACGACATATATCTATTTCAAACCTCCTCAGAAGATTATACATATTGTTTGATTAATACAAGTAAGAAAACCTTTAACGAAACATTACATTTGGCCAAACTTATAAAAATAAAGGATTATAACATAACAAATAATCCGTTCGCTGTACATAATGACACCATTTTCTGTTATTTACCCGGAGACGATGTAATATACTGTTTGTCACAAAGCAACAGTGAACAATTTGAACCATACCTACAACTTGAAGGACTATTTAAATGGGACAATAATGTTGAATTAACATACACGCAATTACAAGATTATTGCAAAACAAACAACGTGGCTTCAAAGATTCAGGATTTTAATATTTTAAATGAGAATATTTGGCAAATGACATTCATTACAGGTACTGAAGTATATAATATATCTCTGGAAAAATCTAACGAATGAAGGAAAATAATGATGGCGGCACTGGTGTTCAATGA
>CAZMOG010000107.1:0-4625 GCA_964567845.1 uncultured Odoribacter sp.
AACTATGGTGACAATGAAAGAGTTGGGTTGGGGCTGCTACAGGGTAGAGGTCTCGATGTTGAAGAGCACAAGAGAGAGTGTTTCGGTTACTGCCGATTTTCTGCTTACGGAGTATTGCGGAAGGAGTGGTGATGAGCGGTTATTTTCTGTTGATATAGAGTGTTGTAATTCCGATGATGAGTTTAGTTTAAATCTCCTTGGCAGGGAGTTGTATCCAATTGAGATTTATGTTTCGTCGAATAGAGAAATTGTGGGTGTTAGAAATTGGCGAGATTCCTTACGAAGGGTAAAACGTGAATTGCGTATCAGAGCAGAGAGCCTTAAAGGAATGAATATCTATGATTACCTATCGGCTTCGGTTTCCAATATCGAGAGCGAAGAGGATTTTATTACAATGTTGATGCGAAACACCTTTTTTCAGATAATGTTTTCTAACTATGTAGGTGGAGACAGGATACACATGGTGTATGATTATCCGAATTATGGCGATAATGTTCCATTTGTCTATGAATCAACTCCATCGAAGGTGTGTGAGGATTATGAGCAATACAAAGCCAAATTAGGCAGAATATCTGCCTTCAATAGCTATAATTATAGCGGTGTAGGGCAGTTTCGTTATAAATTCAAGAATGGATTTCTGCCACACGAAGTGTATGCCTCTTTTTTGTTTGAAGCCGAAGAGAGTGGATTCTACAAAAAGGAGGTACATATACTTAATGTCGGATGTTAGCGGATGGGGAATCCAATGTTGTTGTCGCTCTCCTCAAGGGCTGCATTTTCGCTTGCACCTTCGGGGAGTGTCAGACGAATGTTGTTAAGACGGGCAAATTGATGCCCCTCTACGCAATCCTCGTACAGGTCATCTATGCTCTCTTGCAGACGTTCGTTTAGCTCTTCGCTTGTCAACTCTTGCCAATCATCCTCGACCTCGGCCAATACATCTTGCAGAAACTCTACTCCCCAACTTCCAATTTCGCACTCTAAATTCCAGTCGGGGTAGTCGCGATTCAATATCTCGAATGTCGCTTTCAGGGCCTCGGTTCCGCCCCATGTTTTGTAAAATTCTGCTACTGCAGCATCAAACATATCTTCCATTCTTGTCTGTAAAAGAAGGTCGGACTTTTGTCCGACCTTGAGTTTTTATAATATTGGGGGTTATACCTCGATATCAAACATTGGTACATTTGCAGGAACAGCCTCGCCCACCTCGCAAAGAATCTGTTTTACTGTTCCAGTGTAATCAGAGGTAATAGAGTTTTCCATCTTCATTGCCTCAAGAACAAGCAACTCCTGTCCTTTGGTTACCTTGTCTCCAACCTTAACCGAGATTGATAGTACGGTTCCGGGAATAGGAGCAATGATCGGCTTTCCGGTAACTGCAGATACTCTTGCAGCCAATGCTGCCTTCTTTTCTGCCTCTGCAGCTGCCTTTTTCGCTGCAATCGCACCCTGTTTAGCCATATAGGCATCAACCTTAACCTTTGTCAAGTATGTCTTAGCTACTTGTGGGAACAACTCAAGAAGCAACTGCTCCTTTTCGTTCTCGGCCAGTTTTACTCCTCCGGCCTCGGGAAGTTCGGGATTTGGCTGCATCTTATATTTAGATGTGTCGTAATCCTGCTCGATAGGGCTACCGGTAATCTTTTCACGGAACTTTGGATCTACAGGAACCGGAGTCTTTCCGTACTCTCCCTTAACCAAGTTAAAGAACTGGTTCGATACGTTAGAGTACATAGGCTTCCCTGCCTTAATATCCATGGCGCAGTTTACAGCCTGTGCTCCAACAATCTGGCTTGTAGGGGTTACCAATGGTGGCAATCCTGCTGCCAAACGTACTGTTGGGATAAGGTGCATTGCGTTTTCAAGAATCTCCATAGAGTTCAATGCCTTCAACTGTGCAACCATGTTACTATACATACCTCCAGGAACCTCTGCCTTCTTAACCAATTCATTCGGTTTTGGGAAGTTGAAGTATGCCTCGATAGCGTGACAAGCATCCAAAAGTTCAGCCTCGTTGTTAGCCTTGGCAGCGACAATTGCCTTGTCGAATTGTGCATCGATTTCAGCAGGAAGGGTGTCGGTTAATGGGTTGAATGGATTTGGAAACTGTTTTGTCGCATCGACTGAAGCCAACTCCTCGCGAATAGTGCGAAGCTCTGCATTAATCTTTGCAACAGCCTCCATATTAACATCAAGTTCAACTCCCAACTTCTTACAGAAGATATAGATTAGCTCAATGGCAGGTGCTCCCGTACCTCCGGCAAAGTTCCAGATGTTGGTATCAACAATGTCAACTCCATGAATTATAGCTGTCAAAACCGCACCTAAACCGTATCCCGGAGTACAGTGGGTATGGAAGTCGATAGGAACATTAACATTCTGTTTGAACAATGGAATCAACTCTGCCATTCTTGAAGGAGGAATAAGTCCACTCATATCCTTAATGGTAATCATGTCCGCTCCAAGCTCTGCCAATGCCTTTGCCTTGCTAACGAAATATTCGTTGGTAAATACAGCCTTTGGAAGTGGTTTGCCCTTCAAAGCTGCGAAGAATCTCTCTTTTTTAGTGAATTTAGGGTCAACGGTATAGCATACTGCACAGTCGGCAATACCACCATATTTTTTGATGAATTTGATGGTTGATTTTACATTATTTATATCGTTCAATGCATCAAAGATACGCATGATACCCAATCCGGACTCGATAGCGTTTTTACTGAATCCCTCAATAATTTCGTCGGTATATGGTGCATAACCGAAAAGGTTACGTCCGCGTGAAAGTGCTGTCAATTTTGAGACATCGCCTACGGCAGCTTTAATCTTCTCCAAACGAGTCCATGGATTTTCGCCCAAATATCTCATAACTGAGTCGGGTACAGCTCCTCCCCACACCTCCATTGCATAGAAGTTCGCATCCTTGTAAAATGGAAGAACTCGGTCAATTTGAGCCTGTGTCATTCTGGTTGCGAACGATGACTGCTGTCCATCTCTAAGAGTTAAATCTCTGATTTTCAGTTTTTGTGCCATATATTTTATGTTTAATGTTGTTATACTTTGAGGGCGAGGTTTAAATCTTTTATCATTGTAAGCCTCGCAAATCCGATACAAAAGTAGTTAAAGACAACTGAACAACAAAAATAAAACTCATGTTTTATGTTTTTTTATTAGTTTTGTATCGACATTAATACGTGTGAACTAATAGATAGTTATGGCAAGGAGTGTAATATTTCCCGGTTCGTTCAATCCCTTTACAATTGGGCATAAGGATATAGTTGACAGAGCGTTGGCAATCTTCGATAGAGTGATAGTTGCTATAGGAATCAATGCTGATAAAGTAGCGGGAACTGATGCTGCTGAGCGAGCTGAAGCAATAAAAAGGTGCTTTGCCGATAATCCCAATGTGGAGGTGTGTGTCTATGCCGGTTTGACGGTCGATTTGTGTCGTGAGCGTAATGTTTTTACCTTGATTCGTGGTATTCGCGATTGTTCTGATTGGGAGTATGAGCGTAAGATTGCCGATGTAAACAGATTGATGGATAGCAGAGTAGAGACTATCTATTTGCAGACATCGCCACAATACGCCTCAATATCTTCATCGGTTGTGCGTGATATTGCGCGCCATGGAGGCGATGTTTCGGAATTCCTTCCGTAAATTTGTATGTCGATTGTTAGAGCCAGAATCCTATGCCAATTGAGGCAGGGTTTATTTCCGGGCCGCGTCCCTTTTCAAATAGCTTTGTAAAGCTATATGTTCCGGTCATATATACGTTTCTTAATCCAAGGCAGAATTGTGCTCCAAATTGGAATGGATTTGCACCGTGCATTGAGATTTTATCTTTGGGGAATTTAATTTTACTGTGTTGTTTAAGGAACCAGTCTCCATATACTCCGGCGCCCAGATAAATATTTCTATTTAGGTTTACAAAAATATTGACCGGAATGTGTAATCCAAATTGCATGAATTTGGTCTTTTTGTAGTTCTTGTCGGTTAGATATTCCGGGGTAATTATTTTACTCTCTTTGTCATATTGCAGAATCATATCCTCGTGCCAAACGTAGTTTTCCCATGCGAAACCCAATGCAGCTCCAATTCGGACGCGTTTTGTTTTGCTTGAATGGATCTTAAGGAAGTTCCAATTGACTCTTAATGATTTATTACCAAGATCAATAAAATCCACTTGCTCTTTAGGATAGAGAGAGTAGTCGGATTTTGCCACGATCAATCTGGTAAATTCCAAACCGGCAATCTCGCCTTGGTACTTTGATTTTTTCTTTTCTTTTTTCTCGTAATAGCGTATTCGTCCGAATTCCAGGTCAAAACCGCCTAAAGAGATAGTGGTGCTTCCCGGTCTTGTCTCTATTTCTGAAATTCCCAGTAAACTTGTTTCCGGGTTATTTTCAATCTGTTTGTTTATTTCGGGCACAAAAATAGTGTCGTTGGTTTGTGCATAACTCTCTATTGATATGCAAGTAAATATCGTGCAGATTGCTGCTGTTATTAGTTTTTTCATGGTGTTGTTATTTATGTTTGATTTGTTCTAATGTAATGTTACCGCATATATAGACAACCGAGATTATTCCGTTATTGTTTTGTGTAATGCAGATATATTCATGCCTGTTTTTTC
>CAZMOG010000108.1:0-4537 GCA_964567845.1 uncultured Odoribacter sp.
ATGGAACTAAAATCACAGCTCCGACAACATTAAATAATGTATCCAAACCAATATCTGTGCCAACGATAACAAGTCCGATTCAAGCTCCTGGTGCGATAATGATAAGTGCTACTATAAGTTATACTTATGTGGTTCAACAAGGAGGTATGAAATTTCTTATGAGTGTAGATGGAATAACAACAAAAATGCAACATACAACAAATTGTTATCTATTATGGACAGATTTAGGAAGTCTTTATGGCCCTATTAACATTCAAGTATTGGATGAACGTTTTGTTGATTATAGTATTCGTGGTCGAATTTCAGGAACAGAGGGATTTTTTCATAAAACTAATCCTGCAAATGAAATTATAGAATATAGAGGTTCGTTCAACATTAATCTACATTAAGAATAATTGAGTCAATGAGTTTTATTAAAATAAGTTTTATTTATCTCTTATTGATTTTTGCCCATTTAAATGTAAGTGCTCAAGAGGTGGTGTTGTTGCAGGGAAGAGTGATTGATGATGGGCGAGGGCGCGGAGTGCCCGATGTCTATGTGGCATTGATGAATACAAACAGAGGTTTGGCGACAAATGCTCGCGGAATTTTCTCTTTTAAATTGACAACAGAGGAGTTGGCATCAGATCTTTTCTTTTCATGTGCAGGTTACTATGACACAATTATTTCATGTGTTAAAGTTATTGAAGCAGAGGGGATTATAAAGTTAAGAACCAGGAAAATAGAGGTAGATGATGTCGATGTTTATGCAAGGTTTGAGGAGGAGTTATGTATGGGTGATACCACATTTATGTTCTCGCAGATGGAGGGTAACGGTGTGCCATACTATACAGAATACGGACACTCGGTCGGTGTCATAATCAGGAATAATAAATTTGGTTTACTTGATAGAGTTTATGTTAAGATTGCCGATGATGATTGTTATGGAGGTAAATTTGCCTTGCGTTTCAAAAAGGTATATAACCAAAATGGCTATTTACCATGGCAGTCGCTGAACCGATATCATGATATAATACCTAAAACAGTAGTGGTTGAGGCTGACTCACCAGGAGTTATAAGTTTGGATATCAGTTCGTTTAAAGGGTTTGTCGGTAAAAAATATGATATACTGATTTTGATTTATCCTTTGGAACCGATGCAGGATATGTCGGAATATTCAGAAAAGCAGTATGCTGTTCGTGAGCGTTCAAAGGGTAGTGTGAATGTTGCGGTTGAAAATTATGCACCGCTTTTCCCAAAGAGTGTACATACCGTTTTCCTTTTTAACGATACCTACATTGTGGCAAAAGCGATGCCTGTTCCTCAGATAGCCTTGGTTATGAAAACCTTGAAAAAACGAACCAAAAAGAATTAGAATTCATAATCCACGCAAGCGCGGTCGGCTTTTACGGGGCCAAGAATGTTTTTGCCGAATGCAACATGCAGAGGGTGAACTGCATAGTTGTGCAAGTCTTCCCAAGAGTTGAACTCGGTTTCAAGTACCACATCCCATGTCTCATTTGGATTACCATTCAATCCAACCTTTAACTCCACTACATTTGGAACCAAACTTTTCAGGGCTTCTAACTCTCTTTTAATCTCATTCATCTTCTCCTGTTTTGCCTCTTCACTTGCAAATGGAGTTAATTTGAACATTACAATGTGCTTTACCATATTTGTCAGTTATCTTTTAGTTATTGTTGGTACAAAAGTACGAATTTATCCCTGTATTATATAGACTGGAATTGATTTTTACTGTTGCGTATTTCCAAGTTCATAAATATAGTTTGACGTTTAATAGAGATAAGGTAAAAAGTAGACCCTGCTATTCTTACGAAAGCAGGGCCCAAATTTAAGATTAGATATTAGTGAACTACATTATTTTGCAGTAATGTTAATCAATTTGTCTGCAACTTCGGCATCACTCTTGCCATTCCATGTGTTATTTGTTAGTGTGATTTGAGTTGGGTCTGTTGTCTTTGCAAGTTCGCCTTCTCCATCACCATCAGATGTAATAGTGTTGTTCGAAATAGTAATATCAACATTAGAAGTGTTTATGAAACGGAAAACACGATTGCCGGTGCCATTTACTATATTATTGTCAATAAGAGCTGTACCTGTAAGAACACCACCTTGCAATACATTGAAGTCGATATTGTTGAATGTGCAACCGGTAACAGACAGATTATAGGTATTCTCAAGCATAATAGCAGTTGTAGTACCATTCATATCACCTGTAAATGTGCAGCCTTCAACAACTAGATTTGTGAGTTGCTCTGCTCTATCGTTCTGATGAATACATGCATCGTTTGTGAATTGGCAATCTTGAACTGTAACGTTTGACATAACCTTGGTTGATAATAACAAACCGCTTGTAAAGGTTATGTTTTTAAAGGTCAAACCATCGATTTCAATATTGCTTTCTGCACTCCAGCCATATACATTAAATCCATCAACAGTTACACCATCCTGGCCAACAATTGTAATATTCTTAGCCTTGAAGTTAGCTGGATTAATGAATGAAAGTCCGTCATAATTTCCGGCTGCGAGATTGATAATTGCTCCGTTGGATGTAGCCTTGAGTGCTGATTGTAAAGCATCTGTAGTTGAAACAGAATAAGAACAGGTATTGTTCTGGATTGTGACTGTACCTGTTGCATTGGTTACTTTAATGAAATCGTAGTAAGCACCCTTATAATCTGAAATTTTATTATCTGTAATAATAAGAGTCGCATTGCCAATACCGTCAGCACGAATAAAACGCTCCTCACCTCCTGTAGAGGTATTACCTGTAATGGTAATGGTTCCTTCATATGTTACACCTGGATGATTAGTTGCATCGGCATTAATCAACATATCACGAGCTTTGATACCATTGAATACATTATCAGTAATGGTAAGGTTCTCCATTGCTCGCGACTCGATAACCTGATAAGCACCTGTAATTTGACAATTAGAGATTGTCAAATTCTTAATACCAGCGGTCATAACATATTCACTGGTGCTTTTATCATTCAAATCTTTATAACCGGTTATTTGTTGGAATACAAATCGATTATTATTGTCGGCATCGTTCATTGTACAGTTATCAATTGTCAAACCATCAATACCAAGCCAAGAGCCCTTACTACCGTCAATATTGAAAGCTGTTTTCTCTCCACTGAAGGTTACTCCACTAACTATTAGATTCTTGATATCTATATAACTAGCAAAAGTACTCCATCCTGTCTGGAAATCAATCTGATCTACTACAGCTCCAGGAGCACCAAGAATAGTAATATTCTCATATTTACTATACTTCTCGTTTTCTGCTGCATCACCACCAATATTAGTAATATCTACTACTTTACTACCGCTATTCTGGCGGAATACAAGAGTTCCATAATTTACACCAGGTTCAAGTTGAATGGTGGTACCATCGGTAGCTGCATCAAGAGCAGCTTGTGCTGTAATTGCAGTAATTGCGGTCTGGTTACCGTTATAGGTTTGCTCTGGTGTTGTATAGGCTCCTGAACGCTCAAAGGTGATAGTTTCACCTTCTTTATAGGTATAAACCATCTTCTTTCCTACATTATCATAAATTGTGATAGTCATACCACCTGTTACATTCTCTATAGGGAGCATTGCTACAATAAAGTTAGTAGGAGAAGATGGTGAAAGTTCCACACCTTCTCCACAATCTAAGATAATGGATTTAGAGCCCTCGACAACGTTAACTGTTGGTGCAGTGGTACTTCCTGCTGAGTTTGATGCAGTGATTTCGCATTTTCCAGCCAAGTTTGCATTTGCACTGAATACTACTTTTGTAATGGTGGCCTCGCCTACCAATGGTAAACGGAAAATAGCACCTACATTCTTGAACTTAAGGTTAGCATCCAATGTGCTTGAAGTTACAGCAACCATAGGAGATGCACCGTTTCCAAATGTACCACTAACACTATAGGTTTGTGTTGCAGGGAAAGTTGCATTGAATGTGTATGAACCGCTATTCTCATCTACGGTTACATCACTGCCGTATGGATAGTAAGCAACATTTACGGGTAATGAGGATGTTGTACCATTAGACTCTGTTCCTGCAGAAAGAGAATTAATCGTAAATTCTCCATAAGTGGTATTTGCACCTGTCTTCAAAATAAAAGAGTTATTGGCAGTGCTTCCCGCAAAAACACTAATCAAGTCTCCCTCCGACCAAATGACATTGTTGCTGTTATCAAGAGCAGTACGAGAGTCATTCCCCAATGTGGCATAGAATGTCTTAATTTCATTATCTTGCACTTCCATGAATTCAATCTCTTCTTGGCAACCAACCATAACTGTCAGGGCAGATGCTATAGCTAAATGATATATTTTTCTCATAGCGTTACGATATTAATGATTAAATTTATTACTGCCAAGGTCCAAATCCTTCTGTGTTACTTGTGGCGAATCCCTTTTCAACCTCTACTTCTACAACCTCCACAATTGGAGCCTCGTAGTTTTTAATGTGATTTTTTTTATCCATATTATCATTAGTGTCCCATAAAAATTAGGGACTGGTTAAAAATTAAATAAATCTGGC
>CAZMOG010000109.1:0-4507 GCA_964567845.1 uncultured Odoribacter sp.
ATACGGGAAAGTCTGCCGATTGACTCAGATTGAAGGAATTAAATGACTATCCCTATCTTAATTCCGGCTCGTTGGGGCTATACAAGGAGCAGATAATACTGTTACTATCAATCTACTACGCTATGCGTCTGCTCTTTTCTGTGGTGGATTTGGCAAAATATCTCTTCCCAATAATAGTGTGCGGAGTGGTTTTAGTACAGCTATATATTGCCTATATGCAGTTGTTTACGGGTATGGGCTCGAATCATGCTCTGTTTGCATTTACAGGCTCCTTTGAAAATCCCGGTCCTCTGTGCGGTTTTGTGGCAATGTTGTTGCCTGTTGCAATTGCAATATCGATGCACAATTTTGACTTGGTGAGTAACAGACGATATGTAAGGATGTTACTTGCTGCGCTTAAGTATGTTGTTTCGTTTATTGCAATGGTTGGTGGTGCCATTGTACTTGCAGGAGGTAGCAGAACTGCGCTTGTGGCTTTAGTTGCCGGGTGTTTGATTCTCTTCGCAAATAGAGCAATGTTCAGTAGGTTGCAAGGATGGTTTAGTGTCAATAGAAAATTGGCTGTAGCAATTATTTTTGTTTTTGTGGTATTTGTGGCTGTGGCAGCATATCTTTTGTTTATGGCCAAGGCCGACTCTGCATTTGGACGTTTGTTATTGTGGCGCACCTCGCTTTTGGCAATTGGGGAAAATCCATTTTGGGGAGTGGGGTTGGGTAAATTTACCTCGTGCTACGGTGAGTTTCAGGCTGGGGTTTTGAAAGGAATGGAGCCTACCGATATGTGGGTTCGAGTGGCCGATGTTCCGCAATTTGCCTTTAATGAGTTTCTCCATTACGGAGTAGAGGGTGGCGTTGTGGCAATGGTGCTTCTGTTCGGAATATTTGTCTATACAATTTATCGTTCACTGAAATGTGGAACACTTAATGGCAAGGTGTATGGAGCCTGTCTGTCGGTATTGATGATCTTTGCAATGGCTTCGTATCCGCTTCATGTATTGCCTTTTGCAACAGTTGCAACGGTGTTGTTTGCGGCGGCTGTCGCTGAATATGAAAAGGGAATTGGCCGATATTATGATAGGGCTGTATTTGGAGTTGCACTACTTGTATGTTCGATTATGGTGTGGAAGAATCCGCACTATTCCAATAAAGAGTTGAGCGATTGGAGTAGTGAGCGACGCTACTACAACATGGATATTTTCAAGACTACCGTTGATAATTACGGCAAGCTATTACCGGCTTTCAATGATAACTATGCCTTTCTTTTTGAGTATGGGCGTGCATTGGCCGAAACTAAGCAGTATGAGTTGAGCGATTCTATTCTGCTAATGGGAAGTGCTTTGAGCAAGGATCCCATGTTTTTAAATCTTTTGGGCAAGAATGCGGTGGCGAGTGGCAACTTTGATAGTGCTGAGGACTATTTTAAGCAGTCGGTATCATTGCTTCCAAACCGCCATTACCCTTTGTATCTGCTTTTCGATATGTATCTTCAAAAGGGCGATACCCTTAATGCCCGCATTTGGGGCGAAAGGGTGCTGAATCAACCCCCTAAGGTCAACTCCAAATTCATCCAAGAGAAACAATCCGAAGTCCGCACCCGGCTGAAATTCTAAGTGTTGGTTATATTTCCAACTCCTTTTTTAGCCACACTTTCATCACCGGATCGGGAATGACAACTTGTCGTTTCTCGACTTCAATCAGTTCCTTTTTGACTAATGCTCTTTTCACAATACTTACATTTGCAGACGAACCGAGCTGGTATTTTTGTAGAATCTCTTGTGTTGTGAATTCACTGTGAATCCCGTCTATGACGGCTCGAAGAAAATTCATCTGATAGGTAGTAAGGCTTTCAGTCTGTTTCTCGAACAGTGGGGTATTTTGGTCGATAATATCTTGATATGCCATCTCGAAATCTTCTTCAGTAGCAGTTCCATCCGTGTGTATCCATACCAACCATGCTAATTGCTGAACATAAGATGAGTGGTTATCTACTTTTTGACATATTCTTTCGGCCAACTCTCTTGATATTTGCTTGCCTGTAGCTTCAAAACGATCACATATATAATTTACCCAATCCGATGTCCCGATTTTCTGTAGATAAATAGCATCGCCAAATTTGTAGAATGGCAGGCTCTTTTTCTCGAACAGTTCATTCATCAAATGCTTTTTGCTGCCAAACAGACAGTAAGATACAGATTTTTGTAGTTGCCACACAGTGCGCAGCCGTTTTTGGAACGTTTTAGAATCCTTAAACTCGGCAATCTGCTGAAATTCATCGATACATACAACGATATTATAGCCTTTTTTTTGAGCTATTTTCTCTGGAAGTTGCAAGATTTCATCAATGTCGTTACTTTTGGGATTAATTTCAAGTGAAATGGAGAAATCTGTCATTGGATCTGTGCCCATTGAGATTTTCGGACTGATACGAGAAAGGAATAGTTTGATGTTTTCCAGCCACTCATCTACTTTCGATGATGTTTGTTTGAGAACTGCAGCTGCAAATGCATCGTAGAAATCCTTATCGCTGCGACACGAGAAAATATCAAGGTATACGACTTTTAGTTTATCTGATTGAGCCAAGTGACATACTTTTCGCACTAATGATGTCTTACCCCAACGACGAGGTGAAATCAGTACGGTATTCACACCATGCTGAAAATTCAGCAGCAAACGCTCCGTTTCATTCTTGCGGTCGGTAAAATTATTGCCTGATGTGGCAACGCCGAATATAAAGGGCTTATTCTCCATAATCTTCAAATATTATTTAGGTGCAAAAATATGAAATATTATTATTACTAACAACGTTATTACTAATAAAGTTATTACAATTTCGTTTTTCATTGAAAATGATAAAAATCGAGGTCGCAACCATCTACAAAGTTGCGACCTCGTAGTGTGTTGGGGCCTGGGTCGGTGCCAATAGGCTGAATTCTGTATTTATGAGAATAGATCTTCGAGTGTTATAACCTGTTGAAAGGCTCCACTGTATTCGTTATATGCCAGTCCGTATGTGGTAATGAGAGTGCTGTGAACAGCATATTTTTGGGGGAGCTCTTCGTGAATTTTGTTGACTCTGGAAGCTATTTTTTTGTAGTACTCTCTACTTGTAACGAAATCCTCGTTGTAGAACTTTATCTCACACATATTCACAACATTGTCATTTCTTTTGATAAGTAAATCGATCTGCATTCCAGGTTCATCCTCATTACTCGGAACAATCCAATTTGATTGCGATGTTATAACTCCCGAGATACCCAATGCGCTTTTGATTTGGGACATGTGCCTAATGCAAAGTTCTTCGAAAGCAATACCGCGCCAACTAACCACACTTTGCGATTGCTGACTATTGCTCCAGAAATTGGTGTCAATGATATTCTTACCCGATACATATTTAATGTAGAATAAGCAGAATGGATCGATTAATCTATAGTGGTCATCTCTTGTTGTCTTTCCAAAAGGAGTGTATTTCACAATAAAATCACTCGCGATTAAAGCATTGAGAAAATTGCTAATGTCGCCACCTTCCATTAGTTCAAGCTTGGAGATTATCTCCTTTCGTGTAAATCCACTGTGGCGTGTCGCTAATAACTTGATTATCTTCTTCATTACTTCGGGATTCTTGAATACCGAAGCGAAGAGACGGTCAAACTCGTTATGTAACTTTGGCTTCTGAGAGAAGAATAAAGTGTCTATATTCTGTGCAAGGCTTTTGTTTTTGGTTAAGTATCCAAGATAGTATGGAATACCGCCAAGAATCATATTACACTGCGCAATGTCATATCTCGACATCTTAATCTCATTGCTCTTTAAAAACTCTTCAGTCTCTTTTAGCGTAAATGGCGACAACTTAATTTCATAGGTTGTTCTTCCGTAAAGACCTCCTGTATCATTAATGAGGTTATCCAAAATCCAAGAGTTGGCACTTCCGCACACAACTACCATAAGGTTGTCGCGATGACAGCCCCATGTGTTCCAGAATGCCTCAAATGCAGTTAGAAAACCAGAGCGCGGTGTATCTAACCAAGGGAGCTCGTCAAGAAAGATAACTTGTCTGCTTCCATTGTCAATATTATTCAGGTGTTTTTCGAGTAAGAAAAAGGCATCCAACCATGATGTTGGCTGCTTACTCTTCTTCATACCATGCATCAATAATGAATGATAAAAGTGCTTCAATTGGTCTTTTAGCATATTTTTCTTCCCGGAATCTTCGTTGTTTGGAGAGAGTCCGGCATGCCGAAATGTGATTTTGCCCTTCAATGCCTCATCTACCAAGAATGTTTTGCCGACTCTTCGTCTTCCATAAACAGCTACCATCTGTGCTTTGTTGCTGTTATACAGGTCATTCAATTCCTGAATTTCTTGTTTCCTACCAATTATATTCCCCATAAAACGTTGTTTATTTCTCCGCAAATATATATAAAATATCGATTGGGGAGAAATAAAATGACATTTTTCTTTGTTCACCGGTTTGTGTATGTGCGACCTCGGGAGTCTGCATGCCTATACT
>CAZMOG010000110.1:0-4379 GCA_964567845.1 uncultured Odoribacter sp.
ATATGATTGGTATATACAATCCGGTGAATCATAATAGAAACTGCTATTATAGTCATCTATTTTATCTGCAATCCAAGAATTATATACAGTTATCAAAGTGGAAATATAACGCTTGGGGTTATCTGCAGATACATTTATTATCAGACGCTTATACACTTTGGCTATATCCCAATGAGTTGGGACACTATACTTAACATCGGTTATATCAAAATAATCATTTTCTATATTACACTCCTGAATCAAGTCATCTGCGACACGAGCAATATTATCGCTATGATATACATCTGCCAATCCATATATTCTTTTCAAACGCTCCTCGCCCAGAATATTTACAATAACTCTATTCCTATTTTTTGTTTGACGAGCTATGTACTCAATCAATGCGCACAAATAAAAAAGATTGTTGTGCATCTTACTCTCACGTCCTACCATTTTCTCGCAATTTTATCGCTTGAAACAAAAGATAAACATTAAATCATTTTATACAAAATACAATCCTAAGAAATGCACTTTAGGATCATTTAATTACATATTAATAAAGTGGACGGCGGCGCAGGCGGTCATGGCAGCAGTCTCGGTCCTTAAACGGCTATCGCCAAGAGTAAGGGGCTTGAAACCGTTGTCAATTGCCAAAGCAACCTCCTCCTCGCTGAAATCACCCTCGGGGCCAATCATAATTGTAACATCGGCACCGGCAGGACACGCCTGCTTTAATGAAACCTTGTCACCGGGATGACAATGGGCAATAAACTTATACTCAGATTTGCAATCCTTTACAAAATCGGCAAACTTGGTCATATCATTAAGCTGCGGCAGATATGCCTTTAACGACTGCTTCATGGCAGAAACAAGCACCTTCTCCAACCTCTCCAATTTAACCTCCTTACGCTCAGAGTATCGGGCATTTATCATTGTCACCTGATTTATTCCCATTTCGGTACACTTCTCCAACATCCACTCAATGCGGTCGATATTTTTGGTTGGCGCAATTGCAATATGAATCGAGTAGTTACGAAGCTCCCACTCGGGAGTTGTTTCAACAATTGTCACTACACACTTTTTGGGCGAGGCCTCGCTTATAACACCCTCATATTTATTGCCTTTCCCATCGACAAGAATAACCTCGTCGCCATTGGTAAGGCGCAAAACCTGTACACAATGCTTCGACTCCTGGGGCGACATGGTGTATGGAGAGCCCTGAATATCGGGAGTATAGAAAATTCTCATAATTTCTCAGTCAGGGAGTTAATCTCTTCTTCCCATGAAGATTGAGATATAATACAATAGTGTTGCCAACGATGAAAGCGCAGCCACCACGTATGTATATGCAGCCCACTTCAAAGCATCCTGAGCCTTATCGTGTGTACCGTAGTCGGTAATTCCGGTAGTACCAAGCCAAACCAAAGCTCTCTTACTTGCATTAATCTCGACCGGAAGAGTTACAAACGAGAAGAGTGTTGTGGTTGCAAATAGAATAATACCTATTAGCAGTAAATTCGGGAATGATTCAATCATAAGCATTCCGGCCAGCAAAATCCACTGCACATATCTCGATGCGAAGCTGACCATCGGCACCATTTTACTTCTCAAACCCAACCATACATATCCGTAGGCATCCTGAAGAGCGTGGCCGGTTTCATGAGCTGCAACCGCTGCCGCAGCAATACTATTGCTATAATAGACATCCTGGCTCAGATTAATAACTCGTGTGGCAGGGTTGTAATGATCTGTCAAGAATCCATTTACACACATAACCTTGACGGTTGTAATTCCATTGTCACGAAGCATCTTCTCAGCTACCTCTTTTCCTGTCATTCCATTCGATGTTGGAATTTTTGAATAGCGCTGAAATCTGCTCTTTAACTGCGATTGTATCAAAAGACTGATTAAAGTAAAGAATATAAATATTCCCCACATACCATAACCTCCCATAAAAAGACCTGTTGTTTGTTCCATATCTTATACTTATTTAATTTCTAATTAGTAACATTTACGCCCCAAAGTTACACTCATTTTTTCAATGGAAAAATTAAAAAATCCTAAATACTTGCAAAAATATAAATTTCTATATACTTTCGTGTCGTGGCGGAAACGTTTGCAACGTTTAGCCTGTTTATAGAATTAAAATTAAATACATTTATAGGTTATGAAAGCTTACAATCCTAACGAGATTAAAAACATCGCAATTGTAGGTGCTGCCGGAGCAGGTAAGACCACTCTTGCAGAGGCGATGATGTACGAGGGCGGGGTCATTCCGCGCCGCGGTAGTGTTAGTGCAAAAAATACAGCTTCGGACTATCGTCCGGTAGAGCAAGAGTATGGTTCATCGGTATTCCCAGCAGTACTGTATTCAGAATGGAAAGAGCAAAAGTTAAACTTTATTGACACTCCGGGCGCAGACGACTTTGTCGGTGGCGTAATTTCTGCTCTTGAGGTTGCTGATTCAGCCGTATTGGTTGTTAACTCGGTTAACGGTGTTGAGGTTGGAACTGAAATGATGTACAGACATGCAAAGAAGTTCCACAAACCTCTTATCTTCATCATGAACCAGCTTGACCACGAGAAGGTTAGATTCGATGAGTCACTTGAGGCATTGAAAGCATCATTCGGTTCTAAGGTAGTTCAGATTCAGTATCCTGTTAACCCGGGAACCGGCTTCAATCGCGTTGTCGATGTATTGAAGATGGAGATGTACCAATGGAAACCGGAGGGTGGAAAGCCGGACGTACTTCCAATTCCTGAAGAGGAGATGGATAAGGCAATGGAGCTTCATAATGCTCTTGTTGAGGCTGCTGCCGAGAACGATGACAACCTAATGGAGAAGTTCTTCGATCAGGGTACATTGAGCGAGGATGAGATGCGTGCAGGAATCAGAAAGGGATTGATGCTAAGAGATATGTTCCCTGTTTTCTGTGTATCTGCAGAGAAGGATATGTGCGTACGTCGTTTCATGGAGTTCCTTGTTAACGTTGCACCAAGTGCAGCAGCTACACCGGGAATGATGACCAAGGATGGCGAGTATGTACCATACAATATTGAGGGCCCAACTTCAGCCTTCGTATTCAGCACAACTGTTGAGCAACATATTGGAGAGATTAACTACTTTAAGGTTGTATCAGGAGTTCTTAAAGAGAACGACGATGTAACCAACATGACAACAGGAGCAAAAGAGAGAATCAGCCAGTTATTTGCCGTTGCAGGAAAGAACAGAACAAAGGTATCTGAGCTTCGCGCAGGAGATATTGGAGCAACTGTTAAGTTGAAAGGAACCAACAACGGAGATACATTGAACGGTAAGGATTGTGACTATGTATATCCTGAGATTAAATATCCAAACGTTCGCTTCAGAACTGCCGTTAAGGCTGTAAACAAGGCCGACGAAGAGAAGATGGCTTTGGTTTTGAACAGAATGCACGAGGAGGATCCATCATTGTTGGTTGAGTACTCTAAGGAGTTGAAACAGCTTATCCTTTCCGGTCAGGGAGAGTTCCACTTGAATACAATGAAGTGGCGTATTGAGCATAACGATAAGATTAACATTGAGTTCATTGCTCCAAAGATTCCATATCGCGAGACCATCACAAAGGCTGCTCACGCAGATTACCGCCACAAGAAACAGTCTGGTGGAGCCGGACAGTTCGGTGAGGTTCACTTGGTAATCGAGCCATACGAGGAGGGAATGCCAGAGCCTACAATGTACAAGATTAACGGAATTGATACCAAAGTTTCTGTTAAGGGTAAAGAGGAGTACGATTTGCCATGGGGTGGAAAGTTGGTATTCTACAACTGTATAGTTGGAGGTGTTATCGATGCTCGCTTCATGCCTGCTATCCTGAAGGGAATCATGGAGAAGATGGAGGAGGGACCACTTACCGGTTCTTACGCTCGCGATATTCGCGTATGCGTTTACGATGGTAAGATGCACCCGGTTGATTCAAACGAGATTTCATTCAAACTTGCAGGTCGTCACGCATTTAGCGAGGCCTTCAGAAAGGCAACTCCAAAGATTTTGGAGCCTATCTACGATGTAGAGGTGCTTACTCCGGACGAGGATATGGGAGATGTAATGAGTGACTTGCAGACTCGTAGAGCAATTATCATGGGTATGGAGGCCGACTTCGGATTCCAGAAACTTTCTGCTAAGGTTCCATTGAAGGAGATGCAGAGATACTCAACATCATTGAGCTCTATTACCGGAGGTCGCGCAACATTCTCAATGAATTTCTCAGGATACGAGAAAGTTCCCGCAGAGGTTCAGGAGGAGTTGTTGGCTGCCTACCACGAGGAGGACGAGGATTAATCAATACTCCAATATAAACAACGAGGGGCTGTCTAACAAGTTTGTTTGACAGCCCCTCGCTTTAAGAAGTTGTATAACA
>CAZMOG010000111.1:0-4236 GCA_964567845.1 uncultured Odoribacter sp.
AAACCTCGTAAGAGAAGTCAACGTGTCCCGGAGTGTCAAGAAGATTCAGGGTATATTTTTCACCTTTATAGGTGTAGTCCATTTGAATGGCATGGCTTTTAATGGTAATTCCACGCTCGCGTTCAAGGTCCATATTATCAAGAACCTGGCTCTGCATAGCCTTGCCCGTAACGGTTCCGGTATATTCTAACAATCTGTCTGCCAGGGTACTTTTACCATGGTCGATATGTGCAATAATACAAAAATTCCTTATGTTTTTCATTGTCTATAAATTACCGTGCGAAGATAGTGAAATTCAAGACAAAATCGTTACTTTTGTCGAACTAAAAATATAACTATGATAAAGTCTATGACAGGATTTGGCAAGGCAGTTGCCGAATTCGGAGCAAAAAAGATAACGGTCGAGGTGAAGAGTCTGAACTCGAAGCAGATGGATATGAGTGTCAGAATGCCCTCGCTCTACAAAGAGAAGGAGTTGGAGATTCGCAATTTGGCAAAGACAATTCTTGACCGAGGTAAGGTCGATATGTATATTTCGGTCGAGACTACGGTTGTTGATAGCGGAACAACCATCAATGTACCGGTTGTGGCAAACTACATTGAGCAGATGCGCGCCATGAACAAAGAGCTTGGACTTGAAATCGACGATGCCTCGCTTATTAAGACCGTTATTCGCTTCCCCGATTCATTGACTCAAAAGGTTGAGGAGTTCGATGAGGCTGAGTTTGATGTGCTTATGGGGGCAGTGAAGGAGGCTTTGGTTGTGCTTGATAATTACAGAATTACCGAGGGCGAGGTTTTGAAGTGCGATATCTTGGCTCATGTAGGCAATATCGAGGCTCTTTCAGCTCAGATTCCACAGTTTGAAACCGGGCGGGTTCCGCTTATCAAGCAGAAACTTAATGAGCGTTTGAATGAGTGGCTTGATCCGAAAATGGTTGATCAGAACCGTTTGGAGCAGGAGTTGATCTACTATCTGGAGAAACTCGATATAAACGAGGAGAAGGTTCGTTTGGCAAACCATTGTAACTACTTCCGCGAAACGGTCGATAATGAAGAGGCTTCTGGAAGAAAATTGGGCTTTATTGCGCAGGAGATGGGGCGCGAAATCAATACCACAGGCTCTAAGGCCAACGAGGCCAATATTCAGAAGATAGTGGTACGCATGAAAGATGAGTTAGAGAAGATTAAAGAGCAGAGTTTGAATATTCTATAAGATTATGGCGGGCAAGGTTGTAATATTTTCAGCGCCGAGCGGTTCGGGCAAAAGCACTATAGTAAAATATCTTTTAACCAGAGGGTTGGGATTGGAGTTCTCGATTTCTGCAACTTGTCGTGCACCACGTGGCGAGGAGCAGAACGGGCGTGAATACTTCTTCTTTTCGCCCGAGGAGTTCAAATCAAAGGTTGCAAACAACGAATTCTTGGAGTGGGAAGAGGTATATCCCGGTTGTTGCTATGGAACTTTGAAGAGCGAGGTTGAAAGAATCTGGGCAAAGGGAAACACTGTGGTTTTTGATGTTGATGTGATTGGAGGTTTGAATATCAAGAAGATATTTGGTGAGCAGGCTTTATCGATCTTTATCGAGGCTCCTTCGATTGAAATTTTGCGTAAAAGATTGGTAGGTCGTGGAACCGATTCAATGGACAAAATTGACCAGCGTGTTGCCAAAGCCGAATATGAAATGACCTTTGCACCTCAGTTTGATACTATTGTCGTTAATGACAAAGTCGAGGATGCGTATGCCGATGCCGAGAGAGTAATTCGCAAATTCATATCAGAGTAAGAGGTTATGGTTGTCGGTCTCTTTTTCGGTTCGTTCAACCCTATTCATAATGGACACATACAGATAGCACGCTCGGTACTGGAGCGTGCCATTTGTGATGAGGTGTGGCTTGTTGTGTCGCCGCAGAACCCCTTTAAGGCAGGTGTTGATATGCTACCCGAAAAAACTCGCTACTCCCTTGTAGAACAGGCTCTTATTGATGAGCAGAAAATAGAGCCATGCGATGTGGAGCTTGACATGCCAAAGCCCTCGTACACAATAGATACTTTGAATGAGTTGGAGAGGCGTTATCCCGACCATCGCTTTGCTATAATCATGGGTGGCGATAACATGGTAAAATTTGATAAGTGGAAAGCCTATGAAGAGCTTGCTGCCCGTTTCCAATTGATTGCCTATCCGCGCCCGGGTTCGGAAATCCCTTACTTTATGCCGAAGAACACAATCATAATCAATGCACCGCTAATGGAGATTTCATCGACTGAAATTCGTGCAAGAGTGGCAGATGGGCTCTCAATTTCCGACTATGTTCCTGCTGTTATTGAGGAGCAGGTAAAAAATCTTTACAAATAATTCCGATTAACATAATGTAAAGTACAAAAACTTTTTATAGCTTTGTCGTGCAAAACATAATAAATAAAATGCTATGAAAAGAATTTTGTTTGCGTTGGCAATAATCGGGATGGTTGTTGCCTCGTGTAATTGGAATGATGATTCCGGGCGTGAGAGGGTAACTCTTGGTCTTGATTCTCGCGCAGTGACCAATGGAGAGATGCAATCTCTGAAGTTATTAATCTTTGACAATGGAAAGTTGGGACAGGTTATCGATGTGGGACAGAGTGACATGGAGTTAGGGGTAGCCTCGTTTGCGCTTATGCCGGGTGAATATACTCTGTGGGCTGTGGCTAATGGAGCTGATGGAAATATCGAGGCCTCGCTCGGAAGTACACTTTCAGAGGTGAAATTGAAATTTACCAAGAGTAATAATTATTACGCAGGAGATTGCGACTTTTGGACCGGTTCAACAACATTGAGCGTAACAACCAACGGGGTTAATAGTGCAAAGGTTACGCTTGAACGCAGGGTTTCAAAGGTGAAAACCACAGTTACAAATATCCCCGAAGAGGTTGAAAATATCTATATGCGGGTTTCCGGTACTCCTACCAATGTGACTCTCGATGGCACTAAGCAAGGGACAAAATCGGATGTTGGAGCCGAAATGGATTTTGACATGGGAAATGGTACTGCTACAGGTGAAATTTTGCTTTTCCCTGCCGAGAGTGCGGAGTTGAATATCTACTATGAGATAGGTGGAGTGGTTCGTATGGGAACAGTTAAAATCGATACCCCGATAGTTGCAAATAGTGTATTGTCGATAGGAGCAACTTTTGGATTAACCGAAGATTTTAATTTGTCATTTACAACCCCTGTTTGGGGAGAAACTACAGAACTGCCCGATGAGTTTACCTTTGTCGGAAGTGAAACCGTTGTTATGGATAATCGTCCTGTAGTAGGTACACCAAGTTCTGTAAATTTGGTTGCTAATGGCAATTTTGAATATTGGACAGGTGGTATGGCCGATAACTGGAAATTCCAGGATTGTCAGGACAGTACGGTAGTCAGGGTAGAGCAGGGTGCTTTGTCTGAAAGTTATGCGTTAAGAGTGGATGGTAAAACCTATCTTAGTCAGGATATTCCGGTTGAGGAGCGAAAGGGCTATATGATTCAGCTTAACGTTAAGTGCTTAAACCCTGATTATAAATGGAAATGCACTTGCGCGTGGTATAAGACTGCCTCGACAATGGTTGGCGCAGAGTTTAACGAGGGAATTCAGACCAAAGATTATCAATATGCAACCGATGGTTGGGTAGATATATTTGATTCGAAATACTTCCGTGCTCCTGTCGGTGCTAAATATTTGCGTATTGAGTTCCGTGGCTACTCTGAATTAAGTGTTGGTGAGGGTGTTATAATAGATAACTTTAAAGTTTATGAGGTGATTGAGGAGTAATATTCATAGGGGGCTGCCTAACATTATTCATTGTTAGACAACCCCCTCTAATTTATTATTTCAACTTTGCATCAATGATAATATGAAGTTATCATTGCGGTTGTATTATACAATCATATATTGTATCAACCAATATAAAGGGATTCTCATCTTCCAAGAGTTTATTTCCGAGTAACTCTTCATAATGGCTTCTATCTTTTTCGTTTAATTGTGATACAAGCCCCCCTTGATAACGCACAATGCGATTATCAACAACTCTGTTGTTATAAAAAGGATACGTACCATTAATAATGTCCGTTTTATACGTTTTATGTTCTTTAATATTATAAATTCCATAAAAATTTCTTATAGGTACATATGGTGGCTTGCTTTCACAATACTTAAAGAACACTAGTGTCTCTTAATATATGTTAATCAACTTCGAAGTCAAAATAGAGTTGT
>CAZMOG010000112.1:0-4182 GCA_964567845.1 uncultured Odoribacter sp.
ATGTCTCAGGCTCTAAGAAAACTTACCGGCACTATCAGCAAAACAAACACATGCTGTATCTTCATTAACCAGCTTCGCGAGAAGATTGGTGTCATGTTCGGCAACCCCGAGACAACCACCGGAGGTAACGCATTGAAATTCTATGCTTCCGTACGTCTTGATATCAGAAAAGTTGGTCCTATTAAAGATGGCGAGGATATTCTTGGAAACCACACCCGCGTTAAGGTTGTAAAGAACAAGGTTGCGCCCCCATTCAAGAAGGCCGAGTTCGACATTATGTATGGCGAAGGAATATCTATTTCGGGCGAGATTGTAGATATGGGAGTCGAGGCCGGAATTATTAAGAAGAGCGGTAGCTGGTTCTCGTATGGCGACAGCAAACTTGGCCAAGGACGTGAATCCGTAAAGCAATTGATTATGGATAACCCGGAACTTGCCGAAGAGTTAAAGACAAAGATTGAAGCTGCTCTTAACGGAATTGAACTTCCAACCGATTTAACACCGGAAAACGAGGATTAATATGAGGAGATTTGCACTAATTTCAATTATAGCAATGGCACTTACAGCATGTGGCGGAAATAGTGATAATGTAGCCAACGACGGCACAGGCTACCCTATTCCCAATATCACATTGGAGTCTGACGTAATGACCCCCGAGGTGCTATGGACATTCGGTCGTATGGGTAGTGTGGCAATTTCGCCCGATGGCAAATATGCCGTATATCCAATTACATACTTTGACAAAGCAGAGGATTGCTCATACAGCGACCTTTACATTGTTCCAACCGACGGTTCTGAACAGGCAAAGAGATTGACAAACTCTGCAGCAAAGAAGTACGAACCTGCATGGACTCCCGATGGCAAGTATATCACCTACTTGAGCGATGGTCAATTGTGGATAATCAACCCCGATGGTACCTCGCCCCAAAAGGTATCCGATATTGCCGGAGGTATTGAGGGATATAAAATCTCGCCTGACGGAAAACAGTTCCTTTACATTCAACAGGTAAAGCTGGAACAAGATGTTCACGATATGCACCCTGACTTGCCAAAGGCAACTGGAATGTTGTATGAGGATCAGGTATATCGCCACTGGGATAGCTGGATTACAACCTATACCCACCCATTTGTAACTGAATTCGATATAAATTCAGGAATCAAGGTCGGAAAGGATATTATGGAGGGTGAACATTGGGAGTCTCCGGTACGTCCTCATGGAGGAATGGAGCAGTTGACATGGAGCAATGACAGCAAGAGCATTGCATACGTAAGTCGCAAAAAGACCGGTATTGACTACATGGAGTCAACCAACTCCGATATCTACTTGTATAATATTGAAAACGGCAATACCAAAAATCTAACCGAGGGAATGATGGGTTACGATATGAACCCACAATTCTCACCCAACGGTCAGTACATGGCATGGCAAAGTATGGAGCGCGATGGTTACGAGGCAGACAAAAACCGTCTTATGGTTATGAATGTTGCCACAGGAGAGAAACGCGATTACACAATCGACCTTGACCAGAATGCCGATAACTTTGCATGGGCAGTTGACGGTAAATCTATCTGGTTCGTATCGGACAAACACGCAACCGACCAGATTTATAATGTAAATATGGCAAGCGGAAAGATTGAGAAGATTACCGATGGTGTTCATAATTACCAGCAGGTCATCCCTGCATCGAATGGGACATTGTTGGCAACACGCCAATCTATGAGCAAGCCAAGCGAATTGTATGTTGTAAATACCAAAGATGGTTCTGCGACAGAAATAAGTTACATCAACAAACACCTATTGGATCAATTGACAATGGGTAAGGTAGAGAGCCATTGGGTAAAGACAGTAGATAATAAGGAGATGCTGGTATGGTTTATCTACCCTCCCCACTTCGATCCATCGAAGAAATATCCTACAATTCTTTATTGCGAGGGCGGACCTCAAAGCACAGTAAGCCAATTCTGGAGTTTCCGTTGGAATATGCAGATGATGGCTGCAGGCGATTATATCATTGTTGCTCCAAACCGTCGCGGATTGCCGGGATTCGGCCAGGAGTGGCTTGAGCAGATAAGTGGCGATTACAGCGGTCTGAATATCAAAGACTATTTGGCTGCAATTGATTATGCTGCAACAAAACCATTCGTTGATAAAGATAACTTAGGATGCGTTGGAGCTTCATACGGAGGTTACTCCGTATATTTCCTTGCCGGTTGCCACGAGAACCGTTTCAAGGCATTTATTGCACACTGCGGATTATTTAACTTAGAGATGAGTTATTATACCACCGAGGAGATGTGGTTTGCCAACTGGGATATGGGCGGTGCTCCATGGGAGAAGAATAATAAAGTGGCACAACGCACATTTGCAAACTCGCCAAGCAAATTCGTAGGAAATTGGGATACCCCGATATTGGTTATCCACGGACAACAGGATTTTCGCGTCGACGTTGCGCATGGAATCTCAGCATTCAACACTGCACGCATGAGAAAGATTCCTGCACAGTTCCTGTATATGCCCGACGAGAACCATTGGGTATTGAAGTGCCAGAATGGAATTTTGTGGCAACGCACATTCCGCAATTGGCTTGACAGATGGTTGAAACAGAATTAAACTAAGAAATAACAACTAACACAAACAGATCATGAGTTCAAAAAAATTCCCAACAACATTTTGGGTTGCAAACCTTATCGAGCTTGTTGAAAGATGGGCTTGGTATGGATTCTTCCTATTGTTACCAAACTACTTGACAGGTTCTGCCGAGCAGGGCTGTTTGGAATTTACACAAGCACAAAAGGGTACACTTATGGGAGTGGGTACAGGTATTTTATACTTCTTGCCCGTAATAACCGGAGCGTTAGCTGACCGCTGGGGCTACAAAAAGGTATTTTTTACCGCATTTGTAGTGTATGTATCGGCATTCCTGATTATGCCGATGTGTACCACATATCCAAGTTTCTTTGCTGCATATTTGCTATTGGCTTTGGGTGCTGCTCTATTTAAACCGATTCCATCGGCAACTATTGCAAAGACAACCAACGATAGCAATGCATCTATCGGATTCGGAATATTCTATATGATGGTTAATATTGGAGCATTCTTTGGTCCATTGGTAAGTTTGTTGTTCAAGAAGGGCGATCCTACCATGATTTTCTACGTATCAGCCGGAATCATTGCGCTTAATTTCTTGCTATTGTTCTTCTACAAAGAGCCTGCCAAGAGCGAGGAGGAGCTAAATGAGAAGAAGAGTATTGCCGACATCTTCAAAAACATGGCATATATCTTTCAGGATTTAAAGTTTGTTGTATTCCTGGTAATCATTGCAGGATTCTGGACTATGTACAACCAACTATTCTTCACACTTCCTGTATTCATAGACCAGTGGGTAGATACATCGGCTATGTATAACTTCTTCGAAAAGTTTATTCCATTCTTTGCAACAAACTACAGCAAAGCTCCGGGTGTTATGGATGCCGAGTTTGTTTGTAACTTGGATGCCTTGTACATTATTGCATTCCAATTAATTGTATCAAGTTTGGTAATGAAGATGAAACCTCTTAGCTCTATGGTAAGCGGATTCCTTGTATGTACAATTGGTATGGCAATGACCATGTTCTTCCAGAATGTAGTATTCACAATGGTTGCAATATGGGTATTCGGCATTGGAGAGATGGCGGGTTCACCAAAGATTACCGAGTATATCGGACGTATTGCCCCGGCTGATAAGAAGGCTCTTTATATGGGTTACTCGTTTATCCCGGTATTCCTTGGAAATGTTTTGGCAGGAATAATTTCGGGACCTGTATTCCAGAACATTGCCGATAAGGTAACTATTGTTCAGCGTTATGCTGCTGAGAAGGGATTGCAGATTCCCGAGGGGCTTAACCAATCAGAGTACTTTACCGAGGTTGCCGCTCAATCGGGTCTAACTCCGGATCAGCTAACCCAATATTTGTGGGATACATATCACCCTTCAAACATGTGGATGGTAATCATGGCTATCGGCTTGGCCGCTACTGCCGCCCTATTCATCTACAACATATACCTCACAAAAACCGAGAAGAAAGGGTAATTAACTTATAATTAAGAGTTAAAGTAACGAGTTTCGCTGTTGTGCGAAACTCGTTACTTTGGTAACGTTGCCAAAAGTGGTTGGTAGAAGTTAACATAATTATTTAATAGAG
>CAZMOG010000113.1:0-4053 GCA_964567845.1 uncultured Odoribacter sp.
TTCGAACCCCCGACCCTCTGGGTGTAAACCAGATGCTCTGAACCAACTGAGCTAATCGCCCGATTGCAGATGCAAAATTATACCTATTTTTTTAATCTGCAAAATTTTTAACTACTTTTTTTCATGAATGCAATTACAATGTCGCCCTCGTTCAGTTTCATGCCTTTGTATTCTGTTGCGGATATGATTGTGTTGTAGCCAATTAGGTTGTTGTGATGTTGCCACCTTGTAAGAAAAGGCAATTCGTTTTTGCTATATTCAATAGTCCCGTAGATCGACGTTTTGTCCTTAATGTTGTATAGGCACACATTTAGATCACTATGTAAATGGTATGAAAAGAATATGTAGTTATCTAAAATGAAACAATTATATAAGGAAGCTTTTGATTCGTTTATCTCCTCGTAAGTATCGTTAGGCTCGATGTTGTATCCGTTAAAATTGATATTTATAGTATTGTAGATACTATCTTTGGTTAGTTGTTTGATAGAATTTCTAAAATCGGGTTTGTAATATATTTGTGAATTGTTTTTTGAAAATATATTACCTCCAGAACTTAAGCTTGATAATGGATCAGCAATGTTTGTTCCATCGTCAAATTCCGATATGATTTGCCCGTGAAGGTTACAACAGTATATTTTTATATCTCCGTTTTTAGCTGAGAAACCTCGCCCCATAGGGTATCATTACATACTGAGAATGCAAGAGTCGGTATTGGTAATTCAAAATTGGTAACTCTATTTAGGAGTGAATCATAGACCGTGATTGTGTTTTGCATATTGTCAAGCAGATATAGTTTGTTTTTATCTACATCAATATCGCAAATATCTATGTGTTCATTGGGGCCTCGTCCAATATTGTAAAGACCATTAATATACTCTCCGCCCTTTTTATCGAATTGATATATGTACGAGGTCTGTAGTTCAAGTATGTATAATTTATCATCGGAATCAAATGCCATGTCCCAAATTGTTCCGATGAATTTTGTTGTATCGGCGGTAAATTTCAATTGAATAAACGAGGTGTCGAATTGTAACTCTTGGGAAGTAATAGTACGATTTACAATATTCTTTAACTCAATGTTATGGTGAACAGCACTGTTCTGTGAGGAGTTACATCCCAAAATTAGCAATGATGTTATAGAAATTGCAATTTGACTTATGAATTTATTGAGTTTCATGTTTTTTTTGTTGAATTTTATTTTGAACAAAGTTAATTGTTTTTTTGTTGAATTGTGTTGTACCTTTGTGGCTGTTTTGAGATTAGGATATGAAGGGCGAGGTTTTGGATTTTGAACATGGTAATGTCTATTCCCTTTTCTATAAGTTGCTGCTTCCAACTCTTGTGGGAACATTGACAATGGCGGCAGTTACCACTATCGATGGTATCTTTATTGGACAGGGAGTTGGTGCTGCAGGAGTTGCTGCGGTGAATATTGCTGTGCCTATATATCAAATCATGGGTGGTGTCTATTTGATGATTGCGGTAGGGTGTTCGGTTGTGGCCTCGATTCATATTTCTCAAAAGGATATAAAGTTAGCCCGCGTCAAAATTACTCAAGCTCTGCTCTTTACAGTTTTTGTAGCAGTTTTGATTAATATTGTGGGATTGGGTTTTCCGCACCGGGTGGCAAAATTGTTGGGAGCATCGGAAACACTTATGCCTCAGGTGGTTGATTATATGGTGTGGGTGCTACCGAGTTTCCTTTTTCAGGTGTGGGCGGGGGTAGGTCTTTTTGTTATTCGCCTTGATGGTTCGCCACGCTATGCAATGTGGTGCAATGTGATTCCTGCGGTGATGAACGCCTTTCTTGATTGGCTCTTTATCTTCCCCTTGGGGATGGGGGTAAAGGGAGCTGCAATTGCAACGTCGATAAGCATGTCTTTTGGAGGTTTAATGGCAATGGCATATCTCTTTTTCTTCGCTAAAGATTTGAAGGTTACCTCTATTGATATTTCCTGGCGAGGTTTCACCTCCTGGGCTCGTAACATTGCCTATCAATGTAAAATTGGCTCATCAACCCTGCTTGGGGAGTTGACTTTGGCAGTATTAATCTATGTGGGAAATCTGACCTTTATGAAATATTTGGGCGACACAGGTGTTGGTGCCTTTGGAATTGCCTGCTACTACATGCCGTTTTTCTTTATGATAGGAAATGCCGTTGCGCAGTCGGCTCAACCCATTATCAGCTACAACTACGGAATTGGAAGGTGGAAAGAGATAAAAATGGCGCGAAGTTTAATGCTTGTAACCTCGCTCATAATGGGAGTTATTGTAACTCTTCTTTTCCTCTTTATCCCGGATAAGTTGGTGGCTCTTTTTGTGGATGCCGGTAGCGATGCCGGAATGGTGGCTACCAATGGTTTCCCCTATTTGGCTGCCGGTATAATCTTCTTTATTGTAAATGTGGCGGTAATTGGTTATTATCAGAGCATAGAGCAGGTTAGGAATGCAACTCTGTTTGTCTGCTTGCGAGGATTCCTGTTTCTGATTCCGTGTTTCATTTTACTGCCTCAGTTTATGCAAATACGTGGAATTTGGCTTGCAATGCCGTTGGCAGAACTACTTACAATGTTGGTGGTTATAGGAAAAACATTGCCACTCCGATTACGCTTGTAATTGCTCCTGCAATCTCGAATTTGGTAATTTTCTGTTTTTGCCACAGCCAGGCAGGGAGTAGAATAATTATGGGCGAGAGTGCCATTAATGTGCTTGCCACTCCGCTGCTTGTCATCTGTACTGCAACCAACGAGAAGCCAACACCGACAAACGGGCCGAAGATTGTTCCAAGGAATATCGACAAGGCCGCCTTTTTGTCTGTGAAAGCCGGTTTTGTCTGTTTGATTCCTCCATGAAGTGCCACAATTATTCCGAAAACAACGGTTGCAACTACCATTCTGATTCCCGATGCCGAGAATGGAATCATTGTCTTGACAATCTCGGGAGCATTGACAGCGGCTGCGGTATAGTACTCCATACCTATCTTACTAAGAACGATTCCTGCACCTTGACCGACTCCTGCTCCGATTGCAAGAAGAATGCCCTTTGCCGGCAACTTAATCTTTACCCTGTGCGATTTGTTGTCCTTGCCCAGAATGCTCATGGCAATTCCTGCCATAGTAACCAACATTCCTATTATTGCAGAGAAACCCATCTTCTCGTTGAGTGAAAAGAATGCCAATATTGCGGCAACAGGGGGTGCAAGGGTCATGAAAAGTTGTGAGAATCTGGAACCGATTATTACGTATGCGCTGTAAAGGCAAATATCTCCGAATACAAATCCGATAAGTCCGGATAATGACATCCATAACCAGGTGTAACTGTCAGTGTAAAGAGGAATGGCAGAACCGGTTACGACTAGTAGTAGAATTGCGGTCATTAGCAGGGATAGGGTAATTCTTATCCAGTTGACCGGCAGTGAGCCGATTCTTTTACTTGCATATTCCATGCAGAGTGCGCATATTGTCCATGATATGGATACAGCGATTGATATTAGTTCTCCTGTGAACATAGTTTTCGTTGGTTTTGAGTTTTGTTCGGGATTGGCTCACTTTGTTCGCCCAAATGTTCGCCCATGCTTCGCATTTCCGCAAATTCGGCTGCGGTTCGGCATAACTCAATCAAGCTTGGTTCTGCGCTCACCTTGCACGAATTTTCCTTAACCTCCCGGTGGGGCCCTAACAACAAATTAAATAGTTCAATTGCTAAAGCAATTTCTTTTTTGTTGTGTTTTATTCGGGATTGACTCATTTCATTCGTCCATCCCTTTCGCTCCGCGGGTACCCTAACAAAGAGAAAATAGTCATTGCTTTCGGGATTGGCTCACTTTGTTCGCCCATCCCCAAACCTCCCGGTGGGGCCCTAACAACAAATTAAATGGTTCAATTGCTAAAGCAATTTTTTTTGTTATAAGACATATTTCGTTCAAACAAGTTTGACTTACATGCCTTATAACAAAAAAAGCACCTTTACAGGTGCTCTATTTAATTTATTGTGGGCGATGAGGGATTCGAACCCCCGACCCTCTGGGTGTAAACCAGATGCTCTGAACCAACT
>CAZMOG010000114.1:0-4035 GCA_964567845.1 uncultured Odoribacter sp.
GAAAACAAGCTATTGATTGAATGGTTGGAGAAAAACACTGGTAAATATACGGCAATACCACTAAATTACAGCTATTCCAATTCCAACTACCACACAAAAGACAAAACATCTGTCTCTGAAGAAGTTCTAATAATAAATTATCAACAAAACTGAGGTGTAAGTATGATCGTTGAAAGAAATCAAATATTTAATTTGATGGATACAAACGGCAGACGAAGCGACGTTCTAAATGCTTTAAAAATATATCTAGAGATTCTTGAAGAACTAAAAGAGGTTTATCCCACTGAAAGCTGGGGAACGTACCCCACTAGTTTATCTCAATTTCTATTTTATGAAAAAGCGTTAGAAAAATCGAAGGACGTTTTTAAGATTCATAGTAATTACGATAGCTTTATCGATGAACTTGGCGATGATTATCAGACATTTATTGATAGAGACGGTAATTGGATCGAAAATAATATTACCAAGTTTGCAAAAGTCTTGGATGAAGCCATAGAAAAACGAGCCCGTCACTATACAAGCAATCTTGTAAAGATGGGATTTACCACTACTAACCGCAGCATTACTGAAGCAGGATATTCTTATTTGAGAGGTTCTGTAATTAGGGATGAATTGGAAGAATTATTGCCTTTGGATAATGTAAATATTGCGTTATTTAGACAGTTATCTAAACTTAAAATTTTTGGTTCATCCAATAATGGAAAAAGACAGTTCTATTCTCCATTCATAATGGCTCTTGTTTTGCTTTTGAACAATGAAACTATTGATGAACATAGTTTTGAGGTTGTCGTTCAGGGCCTTTCTCCATACAGTAGTAATGAAGTGAAAAAAGCCATTCGTAATAACGAGATAAGTGTTGACGAATTGGAAGAATCTATTCGTAATATAGATACTACCATTCCGGAAGAGTTGATTGGAAAACATGATGTTGATTTCGATGTTTTCAAAAACATTTTTAAGGGCTCAAAAAAGAATGATTCAATATCAAAGCTTTATTATGATTTCTTTGTTGTTTTGAGAGATTTCAGAAACAACAAGACTGAAGAAACATATGCCAACTTGATTAAATGTTTGGATCAAGATAACATTGCATCTATATACAAAGCGTTTGGGTATGGCAAAGCTGTTTTTGCTGCCGGAAATAGAGGCAGTCGGTACAATCTCGAGCGATTCCTAGAAAGAAACGCAAATCATCCGTTGTTAATTTCTGAAGATTTTGTAGGTGAGTTTTACACTGCTTTTACGAGATCTAAATGGATTGACGGAATTAGAGAGTATTCTGACACAACTGTTAGATTATTAAGCGCAACAGGTTTATTTAAGTTCAAGAATTTGCCGGAATTGTCATACAAAGAAATATTATCTTTAATTTTCGATGTTGAACAACTTAGGCAAAGTGTTTTTGGTGAGATGACTGATGAAGAATATGCTCACTATGAAGAAACGGAAGCTTCTTACTTTGGCAAGAACATTTCCTTTGTGGAGATATTTAATTATTCTCACGATGATATTTCTGCAATAACATCTAAAATGCAAAAACTACTTGGCGTTAGTGCTGCAACTGATGTTAAGAAGTTTCTTAATGATCAGAAAAATTCTGACTTTATTGCGCACATTAATGATAAGTATCCTAAAGAAAAGATTATGGAACTTCTTCCAATGTTCTCTGATCGAAAGAAAGATAACCAAATCAAAAAAGAAGTTAACGATGCGGCAACAGTACCAACTATATACGAGTACATTATTGGAATCGCTTGGTATTATATTTCAAACAAAGAGTTTGATCTGTATAACAGTTTGAATTTAACATTAAATGCCGATTTTGAACCTGTTATTCATGCAGGAGGCGGAGATGGCGATATTGTTATACACTATGAAGAAATTATTGTTATGCTTGAAGTAACGCTTATGAATAAGCAAGCCCAAAAGCGTGGTGAATGGGAACCTGTTTTACGACATTCTCTTAATCTTAAAGCAGCGAACGAGCCTAAAGAAACTATTACATTCTTCATAGCCGATGAACTTGATTATAATACAATCAACATATGGAGAGCGGTTGCTTCGGTATCACTAGAATCAACCAACACTCATACCAAAGTAGATGGTGTTGTTATAATGCCATTTACGAACAACGAGGTTTTGGCTTTCCTTAAGAATAGCGTATACTACAAAGATATTGTAAAAGCTGTTAAAGATTCTTTTGCAAAAGTACCGCAAATCACTGATGTCAAATGGCATGAAGAAGTTATTTCCTCTTTGATAAATTGATCAAATTTTTGAATGTGCTTTTGCATTTGATGGGAGAAAGATAAATGGATTTTAAGACATTAATATTAAGATTTAGAGATCTTGATATTGCTGAAAACGAAACTATAAAGCGACATCAAACTATAATTGACGATAAAAATTATGTGTGGTGGGCGTGGTGGAAAAAAGGTAATGAAAAAACTCCGCAAGATGAGTTCGGTGCATTGAATACACGTGCAGACAACTCTCCAATCGAGGTATTTCTTGTGGATTCTGGACAGAGAAAACTTTACAAGGCACTATGCGCTCAAATTAAGGTAAATAAAAATTCTAAAATGGAATCACCTGAAAAAGACGCTACGCCAGATTATTACAGAAATAGTACTTATCACGCTTGGTTTAAATTCGTTTCGATTACAGAATGCTCAGAGGATGAGCTACGTAATTATGCTTATGTAAATGTTGATTCGCTTTTTCCGGAAGGCGAAGTCAACTATACTTGTTTTGATAGTAAGCAAGTATATTCAATCAAGGAACTAATTCAGCAAGAGAGAACCGTGTGGTTTGTTAGAGAAGCTAAGGATACCGATTCTCAAAACGAAATTGTTTTGTTGAATTCAGATTATGTTCAACCGAATAATTTTAGCAAAAAGTATTATCAATCACACGGAAGTTCGCTGTTGTGGCTATCCGATCTTCATTTAGCTGATAGTGATTTTAGCGTCGATAATGATGAAACCACTAAATCATTATTTGAACATATACAAGGATGTTTAAGCAATGTGCAAGATGAAATCGGTGGATTAATTATTACAGGTGATATTACATCAACTGCTGAGAAAAAAGGTTTTGAAAAAGCCACAAAATTGATAGATGACTTAAGTAGAAATTATGTTTTTACAAACGAAAACATTGCTATTTGCCCTGGCAATCACGATTTTAAGTTTGCTCCAAAAGATTTGGATGTAGAAGAAAAACCCAAAGCGGTTTCTAAACTGTATACAAAGGCTTATTCTAATTTTTACAAGACGGTATATAATATCTCCCCTAATGAATATTATTGTTGTGGTAAAAAAATATTGTTGTCGTCTGGATATGTAGTTGAAATTGTTGCCCTAAACAGCCTATACCTACAACAACACCCGAATTTTAACGGACACGGATACCTTTCTGAAAAACAGTTGAACTTTGTTGAAACAGAAATGGGTTGGAACAATAAAAAGGCAGGAAATGTAATAAGAATAGTAATGATGCATCATCATTATCTGCCTGTTTGTTATACTGAGGCTATTGATGTTAAGAGGGCAAGTAGCGTTGTATACGATGCTGACCGATTGATGAATTGGATGATAGAACATGATGTCAAGGTTCTGTTGCACGGTCATAAACATAAATCTATTGTTACTCAGGTGATGTATCCTGCTACAAGTTCTTCCAACGAGATAAAAGAAATGCAAATGAAAAAGATATCTGTGGTAGGAATGGGTGGAACTGGATGTAAACACACACAGAATCTATTTGGAACACTTAGTTTTGAAGACAACAAACTTCACATTAAGTTTTATCAAATTCATAGCGATGAGAGTTCTGATGATTCTGAATATCAAACGATTGTATTGCCCTTGGAGGGGTAAAATATGAAAAAACTTCTTATTACGGATTTAGATGATACTTTATATGACTGGCTTGGTTTTTTTATTCCATCTTTTTATGCTATGGTTGAAGAGGTGGTTAATATAACCGGCTTGTCTAAACAAGTTCTTCTGAGAGAATATAAAGAGCTACATC
>CAZMOG010000115.1:0-4018 GCA_964567845.1 uncultured Odoribacter sp.
CATGGACTATGGAAGTCCATAATCAGGCAATTGTCCTTTTCACATTCCTTTTGCGCGCGTACTTTTATATATATTATAAATGTACGCGCGCGAGGGAGATAAACTAAAAAACATTCAAGGTCTTCTTAAAGTATTAACTCCGTTCGAGAACCAGACAAACACGGTTCCCGAACGGAGTTAACTGTTTAAATGGTGATGCTATGTGCTAAAAAAGTGAGGCTCCCATGCGGGGGCCTCACCTTATCAAATATTTTAGACCACAATCCATTAACCATTAATTATTCTACCAGACTCTGCAACCTGAATATGTTTAGGTTCAGAACCCGTATAGCTCTTGTTGTCTGTTACGGTAACGTTATTGATTGTATTATTTTCAACAATGTTTGAAGTATATCTTGCACCAATCAACTGACCACCATCACGACCGGCAGATACAGAACAGTCTTTTGCTGAGCAGCCTGTCACCTTCATAGAGGCACCTTCGCCCAAACGACCTACAATTGCACCAACTTTGTCACCATCTTCATTATTACCCTGCTTACATTCGACAGTGGCATTCTCTACTTTGCAGTTAAGAATTTCAGCATATCCCATACCCAAAATAGTACCAACATTGTGGTTACCCTTCACGGTAGCGTTTTTAACAGTAACGTTTTTTATTGTTGCAAAATTATATGTATGTCCAAACAAACCAAGGTCTGATACACCTTCAACATTGAGGTTAGAGATTGTAAAGTTCTTACCGTCGAACACTCCATTGAACGGCTTGGCTTTAGTTCCTATCGGAGTCCAAGCCTCGTTATTCAAATCGATGTTGTTAGCAAGTTCTACAGTGTAACCTTTAAGGTCGTCACCATCATTTACCAAAGCTGCAAGTTCCTTGAGACCAATCGGTGAATAAACTGTGTAAGTAGTTCCACTCAGAACAAGGTTCTCAGGAACAATTCCAGTTTCACTATAGTAACCACACTGTACTGTACCCTTGTCAATTGAAGTGTATGCAGGAACTGTTCCCTTACCGATAGCTACATTTGCATTCTTCACAACGAGCTTAGCATTCTCTGCCAAGGTGATGTTGATGTTCTCAGCCTTATTCAATGTTGCAATCGACAGATAAGATACGGTAAGAGTCTTTCCTTTTGCCACATTGATGTTGGTTCCCTTCTTGAATCCGAGACCACTCTTGCTCTTGTCGAATCCGCTGAATGTTACACTGTTGTTTACATATACATCAGTTACATTAACACCTACCATTGCGTTGGCTGCAAGAGAGAGGTTTGCATTGAATTCAAGAGCAGTTACACCCTTCATTACGGGCAGACTTTCCGACAACGCTCTGCTGAGTGTTACAGCCTTGTTGAAGATTACCTTGTTGATAGCATAAGTCTCAGCATCAAATTTCTCGATAGCTTCTTCATCAACCTCGTTCTTGAATGTATAATATACAGTTTGTTCATCATTAGCGCTTACGTAAGCCAAGTCATCATTACCAATTGTACCCATACCAGCCTCAACTGTAGTGTGAGTAGTTTTACCCACGGCCTTCACTGTACCCGTGTTATTTGCAACGAGGATGTCACCGTTGTTTTCAATAGTACCCGTATTGGTGATGTCAGCATTAACTACAGCGTTTTCACCGTGTACATAAGTACCCTTAGCAGGAACAGTCAAAGCAGACTCGATTGTACCGTTGTTAGTCAACTTGGTAGCAGCATCGTTATTCCACGTTGCAGCGAAAGCAACTTTTGTATCAGCATCAATCACAACTGCACCGTTGTTGAATGTAACATTAGCTGCACTTTGATCGGCATTGATGTTGAGTGTACCGCTCTTCCATTCGTACTTCTTTGTTGTACTATTCCATACTTGCTTACCTACAGCAATTCTGTCAGCGTATGCCTTGTTCAAGTTCAATGTACCGTTGTTGTAAACCGTGATTCCATTCAAATCACCACTATTGATACTTACAGTAGCATTTTGAATTTCAGCACCGTTACTTGTTGCACCACCCTGAATAGTAGCTGTTCCATCGTTGAAGTAAGCTGTACCTTTAATCTTTGCCTCTACTGTAGCATTTCCTGTGTTGAAGTAAGCATTTTCACCGATGCTACCTCTTACGGAACCGCCATTGTTGAACGTTGCACTGTTGGTTACAACAATGTTAGACAACACCCAGTTATCCCAATCATCAGCTAACTCACCATTGAAGATTGCATTTCCCGCGATGGTAGATACAACGATTGCCTTGCCATTAAATTCGGCATCACCATCAATGCGTACACCGTTTAAAGTGATATTGCTGTTATCAATCTGCTTCAATCCACCAACATGCTCAAGCTGACTATTATTAGCTTCAAACTCACCTGAAACAGTCATCTTGCTTGTGAAACCGATGCTACCACCATCAAGATACTCATTCACGAGATCAAGCAATTCCTGATTTAATACGAGCTGAGCATAATCCTCATAGATATTATCGCTTGTACTCTTGTTACCTTCCTCAGCTGTATATTTATAGAGAGTAAATGTTGCATCACTTTCCTCTATTGTTCTAGTAGTGTTGTCCTTTAAGCTTGCCAAATAGTTCTCCAAACTTTCTTCAACACTTGCTCCAGCTTTGTTAGCATCTTCTTCCGTCAGATATTTAATACCCAAACGAGGAGCCTTGTAGTCACCAATATATCCACCCAAAGTGAATGTTGCCAAGGCACCGGCAGAAGCTTTCAAAGAAGGATTACCTGAAGTCGGGAAGTTGTATTCCTCAACAGCATAGCGCATCTGAGGTGCATAGGTCAAAGTCTTGTCAACTGCAGTTTGGCTGTAAACATAGGGGCTGAACTCAGTCAGGCCTTCAGCGTAATCTACGTCCTCAGCATCGGCACTCCACTCGTTATAGAAAGCCTTTTCACCTTCCAAGACTACTTTGGTAATTTTTAAATCTTTGTACTCTTCAGCAGGCAAAATCATGTGGAATGAGAATTCTTCACCAGCAGGAATTGTCAAGTTGGGCTCAAAATCAATCTCAATCTCTTTCTGATCACCTTGGGGGGTCAAAATTTGGGTTGTCTTAGCAGTCTTCAGACGATTCACGCTGTTTCTCCAAGCACCGTCTTCGCCACCATCCTCAGTAACATCTTTGCCGCCTACTTTTCTGGTTACGTCATCATATCCTTCACGCAAGTTAGCAATGAAACCAGCATGATTTGTTTTGTAAGCAGCCTTGATATTTGAAGAAGAAACATAAATCTTGTCGATAACAACATCAACAGCTTTGGCTTCCTTGTCATTGCTGTACACACCATCAAGTTCAGTCTGCTTGTTCACCAATGTAATCTGCGGATAAGCATAGAGGTGAGTCATTGCCGGTTCGATGGCTGTCAAGTCTATATCTGCACTGATGAATGCATAACCAAGGGCAAATACATAATCCTTGTCATGCGGAGCCTCGTAATTATTGTTGTAGAACTGCTTGATGGCAGAAGTATTGGCTTCAACACCTTCCACACCTGCATCTTCAGTGTTTACAGTCTGGTGCAGAGGGAAGTTTACGGTGAGCAGGTCACGTACACGAGCGTCCTTGTCGTAGGGAGCATAGAACATGTAGTTACCTTCAACCAACAATGCTTCTGTTTCCCATCTTTCCTCACCTGCGATCTTCTTGTAAAGGTAGTTTGTCCAAGCATACGAAGGATCTGCTTCGTAACGATTGAACGGAATCCATTTGCTGGCATCCTTCACCTTGTCAATCAAGCGTGCACCGATGTTGTCACTCTCTGTGTCCTCCCACACCAATGTGTTGAAGTTTTGGTCGTTATCCAAAGTGGCGCGGGTCTGGGGACCGAAGTTCAAGTCCACCATTCCTGCTACAGGACGATTGCTGAGGTCAACCTCAGGAGCGTCTGTCTCAATTTGTTGAGAAACGATTTCCTCATTGGTACATGCAGCAAACATCATAGTTGCCAACATACCAGGTAATAAATACTTTTTCATCTTCATTTAAAATTAATTTTAATTAAAG
>CAZMOG010000116.1:0-3968 GCA_964567845.1 uncultured Odoribacter sp.
GAACGATTGCCGGGTCGATGGAACCGCAGCGGGTACCCATTTCAACGCCGTCCAGAGGCGTGAAGCCCATGGAGGTGTCAACGCACTTGCCGCCCTTGACAGCGGAGATGGAGGAACCGTTACCGATGTGGCAGGTGATGATCTTGGTTTCTTCCAGGGGCTTGTCCAGCAGCTTTGCCATTTCAGCGGAAACGAAGCGGTGGGAAGTACCGTGTGCACCGTAGCGGCGGATCTGGTATTCTTCAGCATCTTCATACTTGATGGCGTAGGTGGAAGCCTTCTTGGGCTGGGTGGTGTGGAACGCGGTGTCGAAAACGAGAACCTGCGGAACATTCGGCATGACAGCGGTACAGCCGTCGATACCCATCAGGTGAGCAGGGGTGTGCAGCGGTGCGAAGTCAACGCACTGGCGCAGCTTTTCCATAACCTCGGGGGTAACGAGGCTGGATTCAAAGAAGTAAGGACCGCCGTGGACAACGCGGTGACCGACAGCTTCGATTTCGCTCATATCCTTGATACAGCCGTAATCCGCATTGGTCAGCGTGTCAACGAGAATCTTCGTTGCAACTGCATGGTTGGGCATGTCCAGATCCATCTCGATCTTTCTGCCGTCGGGGAGCTTGTGGGTGATCTTACCGTCGATTGCGATACGTTCGCAGATACCCTTTGCCAGAATGTCGCCGCTCTCCATATCAAACAGCTGATACTTCAGAGAGGAGCTTCCGGCGTTGACAACCAGAATTTTCATAATAATTTTCCTCCAATATGATATTTTGCTATTGCAAAAAGTGGATTGTTGATATACAATATATATATTATATAACAGTTTTGAAAGAATTGCAAGACATTGCAGGAAATTTTTTGCTTTTTTCAAAGTTTTAATGAAAAAAAGAGGGTTCGTTTATGAATATCGGCATTATTTGCGAATATAATCCGCCGCACAAGGGGCATGCGTACCAGATTGCGGTGCTGAAAGAGCAATATCCGGACTGTACTGTCGTTTGTGTCATGTCCGGCAATTATGTTCAGCGCGGCACACCGGCACTTGCCGACAAGTATCTGCGCGCTGCCGCCGCTCTTTCCATTGGGGCTGACGCGGTGCTGGAGCTTCCGTTTCCGTATTCCTGTGCACCGGCTGAATTGTTTGCGCGCGGCGGTACTGCGATTCTGGCAACCCTTGGCATTGACGCGCTGTGCTTCGGTACAGAGGGAGATGTCCTGCCGCACCTGCAAAAAGCTGCAGAACAGCTGGACAGCCCGGTGTTTGCGGAAGCCATGGCAGGGGCTGCTGCAGATCCCGGGAAACGGGATATCGGATTCCCCGTACTGCGTGACCGCATTTATGGCACTCTGTTTGGTGAGGAAGATGCCGCTCTGCTCCGGACGCCGAACAATACCCTTGCCGTCGAATATCTGCGTGCGCTCAACCGTGTCGGCAGACCCATACAAGCCATTGCCATTCCGCGGACAGGGGACGGACACGATACCGCGCATGAGACGCTCCCGCCCACGGATGCTGTTGTATCCGCATCAACTGTGCGCGCGTTGATTGCAGACGGTTCATTCGATGCTGCAATGCAGCTGCTGCCGACTGTGGCGGCACAGTATCTGACTAAAGCGCGCGATTCCGGGCAGCTTTGTATATCACCGGATGCCGTTCCCGGAGCGATGCTGCTGCATACCTTTGCCTGTACACCGCCGGAGGTTCTTTCACAGTATGCAGGTCTTGAGGGCGGACTTGCCGGTAGACTTTGTGCCGCGGCATCCCGTGCACATACCGTGGAGGAATTCTACTCCCTTGCCGCCACAAAAAAGTACACTAATGCCGCCATCCGCCGTGCCGCGCTGTACGGATGCTTCGGCATCACCGCCGATATGCTCCGTGCATCGCCTGCGTATACGACTTTGCTTGCGTGTACAGACCGTGCATCGGCATTTCTGCGCCGTGCCGGACGTGAGGGTGCAATACCGGTTTTGTCCCGTCCTGCTGCCTATAAAAAGGAATCTGACGCTGTACAGCAGGCGTTTCTGCGCGCATTGTCAGCGGATATCGCATACGGTCTTCTGCTGCCGTCACCGCGTTCCATGGCGGACCTGCTTGCCGAGACACCGACGTATCTGACGCGCAAAACTTGACAAATCGGTGTTTTTGGTCTATAATATACGTATAAACTGAAAGGAGTTTGCCGCTTGCTGTATCTGTTTTTTCTTTTATTGGAAATTCTGCTGATTGCTGTCGTCTGTCTGCCGCTTGCGATTTTTGCGCCGTTGCCGCTTGCCCTGTTTGTGATCGTTGCGCTGCTGCTTGCCGCGATTTTTCTGCATCCTGCCAAGCGCATTGTACAGTATCGCCGCAAACGGCGTCGTATTGTGGAACGTCGCTTCCGTCCGCGTGCCGTACCGCAGGGGCTGACGCTTCGTCCAGCCGGTAAGCTCACCCCGGCGGAGGTTTTCCGTCTGATGGAGATTTTACAGGCTGTTCCTGCGGATCGCTGTGCTGTAGCGGATTTCACCGCAACCCTGCTTGACCTGAACCGGCGCGGGATCCTGACGCTGCGTGTGACCGATGGGGATGATCTTCTCCGTGCCGACGGAATGCGCATCATCTGCCGCCGCGATTTTGATATGAAAAAGCTTGCGCCGCATGAACAGTGCCTGATCCGCATGATCCGTCGTGCAAGCGGAAGCACAGGCTCCATTCAGCTCTCTGCGTTTTCCGATTATGTCAGCCGCGCACCGGGACGCTTTCAGCAGGATACCGACGCCTTCCGCCGTGCTGTGGACAGTGCTCTGATGAAGAAGCGTATGATGGTTTCCATGACGGACAGAAAGAGTCGGGTGTCGAAGCTTTTTCGCCGTCATGTTTGTGTTGTCACGCCGCGAGGAGAGCAGTGTGCCGCACTCTGGCTTTCCTATCTGCGGAATATCTGTACAAAACCGTATCTGGATTCCTATCAGCCGATGCCCGGTGAGGGACAGAAACGATTTGCCGCTGAGGCGGAACGGCTTCTGGTCGATGCCGCCGCCGCAGGCTGCTGTGCCCGTGCCGCGGAAGCGTTGATGCGGGAGTATCTGTTCACACCGGAATCGCTGTGGGATGAAAGCCATTATTTCTCCTCACTGACCGAAACGCGCATTGCTTTTGCGGGCAGTGCATCCGGGGAGAGCTATTTCTTCCTGCCGCTGCGCCACTTCGAGACGGCGGTCCGCACCGCTGTCCTGCATGGAACCGACGAGGGAAAGCTGATCGGATTTGACAGTTAAATAAAAATCAAACAGGGTACTGCAGGTGTGATTTGCAGTACCCTTGATTTTTACGGTTCTGAATTACAATGTGATGGTTCCCTTGGGCGTGATGACCAGACCCTCAGGATCATGGATACCCGCATCAATCGGCTTGATCTCATAAGACGCGTAGCCGTCCTCTGTGGGCTTGAGACCGAGGACATAGGCATGATAGAGGTATGCCGGGATTGCGGACCATCCGTGGCACAGAGAGCCTGCGTTGCCGAATGCGCGTGCACCGTCGATGGTTTCGTAGAAGGTGGTTGCATTGTTGTACAGCATTTTACCGAAGACATCAGCAATCTCGTCAAAGACAGCCTTGGCATACTTGCCAGGACGGCGCAGAAGCGATTCATACTTGAAGATGGAATGGCTGAGCGTAACAGGAAGCATCGTTCCGGCGGCGAGTGCGGCAAGGACAGAATCCTCGCGGTCAGCGGGGCAAGCATCCGCATAGACGATCAGCGCATTGGTCAGCTCGGCGTAGTGATACGGCTCTGCGTCCTTGACAAAGGATGCGTATACACCGTGTGCTTCGTCCCAGAAGGCTGCATTGATGTGTGCATCGAGTTCTGCCTTCTGTGCAAGATAAGCCTTTGCCGCCGTATGGTTGCCAAGTGAAGCTTCCAGCTTCGCAATGGAACGAAGCGCGATAGAGAAGAAGCCGTTCATCGGAGCATCGT
>CAZMOG010000117.1:0-3959 GCA_964567845.1 uncultured Odoribacter sp.
ACTACACGCCTGATGTTCGCAAAAGAATAGTGCTCATTCCTCGTGAAGATATTATATCCGTTTGGGAGAAGGACTATACTGAAATGTTGGTTAATATGATTTATGGTTCCAACAAGCCGACTTTCAAACAGATTATAGAGAAGATGCAGATTTTACAAGACAGGTTTAGGCTGTAGTAACTATCAGTAAAACAAACGAGGATGCATCTTGACAATGCATCCTCGAAAATCGCCTTTAGTGGTAGGGTAAACTATACTCTATTGAATATATACTAGAACCAAACACTTCATACCACCCTCTTCCGGAAGAATAACTATATGATTCCTCATATTCATTTACTGACTCGTAAGGAACATATAGGATTGCTTTTGTTGGACTATCAAATATATTATGACCATGTATCCATTGAGGCTCCGTGCTATAATTAATCACCCTTTTCAAAGAGGAACAACCACTGAATGTTTGGCTGGACCCTAAGTCATCTACATTTGCATGAATTGTAACAGATTCCAAAGATGTGCAATCCCTAAACGAGTGGTTTCCTATTTTAGTTACATTATCAGGAATAACGACATTCGTTAATGCATAACATGCCGCAAAAGTATAACTAGGTATCATCTTTAAATTAGATGGCCACTCAGGAATTGACTCCAAGGCAAAACAGGCCTGAAAAACTCCTTCGCCCATAGTAGATAAAGTACTTGGTAATACAACCTCTTTTATACTATCACAATGCCATACGGAGTAGCTTTCAATGCTTTCAACAGATTCCGGAATTGTCAATTTAGTCAATGAATTACATTGAGCCAAAGCCTTATCTTCCATCTCAACTATTGATAATGGTAATTTTATCTCTTGCAATTTACTATATGCAAACATTAAAGCACCAAACACATTATTTTTTGTATATAATTGATAATCCTCTGCCGTACTACTTCCCCAATTACCTTGAGTTGAATAATAATCACCTCCCTCAACAATTGTTACCTCGCTTAAATCCAACCTCCTTAACTTACCGGTTGTCTCCTGAAGATTCACATCAACTCCTGCCATTTTACGCAAAAGTCGAATATCACTGCCATTTAACGGACCAATAACCTTTAAATCTTCAAGCGTATTTGAATAACCCCAAATAGCATACTCCAATGTACCAGGCTCCTCGACTGTTACGATTCTGGAATAGGCGCTAGGAAGTTGAATTGAAAAGGTGTATGCCTTTCCTGCTTCAAAATTGGTACTCGGTAAATCAATATTTTCATGAGTCGATGAATTCGCTGTTGAGACATACAAGCTTGTATATATCGATAATTCACTTAAATCTGCAGGAGGAATCATCATGTAAGCTGTGATTATTTCATTAGATTCCGTCGTGACTATCTCTTCAAGCCTTAAACTCGAACCTCCATACATTGCACCTTTTGAAATTAAATCAGGAATTTCTTTTGATAAATCCATGTAACCACCACCGATAAATGGATAGGAAGTGCGTACATTTAAACTCAATGATTCCAAAGTAGTACCGGCATCCGGAACCGTTATCTCGAATCTTACCAAACAACCTAAATGGTTGAATTTAAAATCAACACTACCATTCTGTGATGTGGTTGCACTTGCTGCCATAAAATCATACTTACCAAGATGAGCTGTTGAGCCATTACTCACCTGAGTTTGATTTAAATAGGATATTGGAATCTTAGTTTTATCAAGATATATATTTCCAACAAACGGATAGTATGATGCATAGGTTGCAGAAGGTTTTAACGCCCAACCGCCACCTGTGAATGTTGCGCTGTTAGAACCGGCACCGTCGATCATAGGGAAATAGACCTGTCCTCCATCATTAGGAAATATGCCAACCGTATCGTTTGCTACCCACTTAAACGAAGCACCATCTTCACCTATAACGAAATCTGTACGTGAGCCTAAATAGACAAAATCGGCAGCACTCATTGTTATCTTAGAGATATTTTCATCCTGCGGTATAGGTTCAATTATTTCTACTCCACACGACGATAATAGTAACATTATCATAAAGACCATATTTCCCCACGGCATATCGGATCCTGTACCCTTTGGAGGGGAAAGGGCAAAGCCCTGCTCTACTTGAATCTCCTCTACCTTTACCATGGGAGATTCATACGTTTCTCTTCTCTCATTCTCGTCCATAAGCTGCTATTTTTTTGTTAATTATTGACTTCTCACTTCATGTAGAAACACCCCCAAAACAGTGTAATCTATCAACAGAGCAAATGTAAAGAGAATTTAAATTTTACCCCCCCCCGATGGTTCTTTTTGGTTCAAGTTGCACTCTTCGCACTGTTAGCGTTATTACGGGCACAATACACCCTAAACTCCCCCCAAAAAAATGAGCGAGGTCTCAACTTGAAACCTCGCCCATGATTCATCAAAAACAACCCCCAAAGGGTGAAGTGAAAAATATTCACTTCGTAAACCTATTTTAGGACAAGACAAACTGGTCACTCCTAACTCCTAACTGTTAACTCCTCATTCTCTACTCTCAACGCCAACTTTTTCACTATCATCACAAAGAAGCCGGTGAGAATTAAGTTTAATGCAAGTGTCAATACCGAGATTATCAAGGCCGGGCCACCAAGGTTGTAACTAAGGGCAATAAACACCACTCCTGCCCCTACCTCACCACGGGTAAACATTCCAATCGAAAGAGCCATGCGCTCACGCCAGGAACGGTCACGATAGAAGAACATGGGGAACATTTTTCCAAGATTGGATAGAGCTGAGACTACCAAAACATGCAGGGCAATGGTTCCCCATCCCATCATTGGTTGCATTCCGGTTATCGATGTGAGGTTCGATGCCTGAACTCCAATAAATTTTGGCATACTCAATCCAACAAGGAACATAAAGAGGAATGATATTGTAGTCGATGCTATCTCTTCATCGCGCTGTTTGGTATGCTTGGGAAACATAACCATTCCCAAGACAAAGGCCGGCAATAACACCTCAATGTGTATCTGGTGGTTACTTACTATATAAATTATATGAGTAAAGGCACATACAAGTGCCGAATAGATTACAATATGATACCACCTTTGGGGCATATTGAAAGCATTCAAGAATCTCCAGCCTATATAGAGAAGCATCGCCACAATTGCAATAACGATAAACATTTGCCATTTGAAACCAATCATCATTATCAACAAAGGAATCATAAGAAGTATGGTATCAAGATCATCGAAGATTGCAAGAACCTGTATCTTTTGATATATCCAACTCTTCTGAAGATTGATTGCTGCAAGCATTGCAAAGAGTATTCCGGCCGATGTTGGCGCAGCAAAACGGCTCAACAACAGATTCTCTTTCCACGCTGCACCACTGCTCCATAAATCGGATGGGAGCAAGACAAATACATAATACAAGGCAATAAGAATCCAGGGCATAGCCGCAGTTGCCATTGCTATAAAGTAATCAACAGCGTAACTTTTCCATTGTGTTTTATCTACCTCAAACTCTCGCCCTACATTTATCATTATGAATGATAGACATACATAGAGCAACATTGTGGAACTCGTTTTAAAGAGTCCATAACTCTCCCCCAATAAATCGGGCATAACTTGCGAACCCCAAAGTCCCACGATAAGGAACATTGAGAATAAAAAAACTTTCTTCATTAACGGTCGTTTGTGTGTTTGTGTGCCACGAAGTTACAATAATTGGCAAGGCCACACAATACAATAACCGTTAAAGAGCTAAAAAAATATTCAACGATGAAATTCTCCTTTTGATTTGATCAAAATAACCTTTAAACGGTCATTATTAACCATTTGCATACCTCCTGTCAATAGAAACTCATACTCTGTTGAGCGATGAAACCAGGTTAAAAGGTCATGCTTGGTTGATTCAAGTGCCTCGCTTATTTCATTGTACCCTTAATTCCGCAATCAAAAAAATAGATAAAATCCAAACCGTTGATACAAAAT
>CAZMOG010000118.1:0-3944 GCA_964567845.1 uncultured Odoribacter sp.
AATATAGAAGAGGGTGACTCATCAGTCAAAAGACTTTTGAGTCACCCTCTTTTTTAGTTCCTCGATATAATCTATCAGATTATCAACATTGCATCTCCATACGGACCAAATTTGTAACCCTTCTCTACAGCAACCTCATAGGCCTTCATTACATTCTCATAACCTCCGAATGCTGCAACCATCATCAAAAGAGTTGAATATGGCATGTGGAAATTGGTTAAAAAGGCATCGGGCACACTGAAATCGTATGGAGGGAAGATAAACTTATGAGTCCAACCATCGTATGGAGTCAATCTACCACGAGTGGTTACACAACTCTCCAGAGTTCTTGCAACAGTTGTTCCTACCGCACATATCTTGTGCTTATTATCTTTTGCTCTGTTTACAATCTCCACACACTCATCGGTAACAATAATCTGCTCCGAATCCATTTTGTGCTTTGTCAAATCCTCGACATCAACGTCGCGGAAACTACCCTGACCAACATGAAGAGTCAAGAATGCAGCCTCAATTCCCCAAACCTCCATTCTCTTCATCAACTCACGACTAAAGTGCAAACCTGCTGCAGGGGCAACAACAGCCCCCTCGTTCTTCGCATAGATGGTCTGATAACGCTCCTCATCCTCGGGCTCAACGGCACGATTAATCATATCCTTAGGAATCGGAGTCTCGCCCAATGAATACAACACCTTTCTAAACTCCTCGTAAGAACCCTCAAACAAAAATCTCAAGGTTCTTCCACGTGAAGTGGTATTATCAATAACCTCGGCTACCAACTCATCGTTTTCGCCAAAATATAGTTTATTTCCTATTCTGATTTTACGGGCAGGATCGACAAGAACGTCCCAAATTCTCATGTCACGATTCAACTCACGCAACAAGAAAACCTCGATAATTGCTCCGGTCTTCTCTTTGTTTCCACTAAGACGCGCAGGAAACACCTTTGTGTCATTAAAAACAAAGGTATCGCCCTCATCAAAATAGTTGATAATATCTTTAAAAACTCTATGCTCTATCTCTCCGGTATCCTTATGCAATACCATCATTCGACACTCATCACGATTGGCATCCCAACCGGAAAAATCGCCAACAGGTTCAGCCATTTTTGCCCATGATTGACCATCAATCTCCTCGGTTAGAACACGTTTCCTTTCATCGCGCTCAAGCAGAGCCGCAGTTGGATATTGAGCAATAAGCTCTTTTGGTAACTTGAAATTAAACTTTGATAACTTCATTTCGAAATAAGGTATAACTCGCCTAATTAAACAATGGTCCGCAAAATTAGTCGTTTTGTTGCAACTTCGCAACCAAATCCTCTATTTTATTTGCCTCATTAACCGAATAAACACCGTTTTGAGTTCTTCTCAGTGCAATCAAATGGGCACCACTACCACATGCACGGCCTAAATCACGTGCCAAAGAGCGTATATAGGTCCCCTTACCACAACGGATTCTTAACTCCAAATCGGGCATATTGTAATTCAGAACCTCAAGCTCCATTATCTCAACCTCGCGAGCATCCGGTTCCTCATCACTCCCCTCTCTGGCCCTTTCGTAAGCACGTTGCCCATCTATTCTTATTGCTGAAAAGAGAGGAGGAACCTGCATAATTTTACCCAGAAACTGCGGCAAAACACTATTTATCAATGGCAAATCAATGTGCTGAAACGGATACTCAGCATCAATCTCCTTCTCCAAATCAAACGAAGGGGTAGTTGCGCCAAATCGGATTGTTGCCACATACTCCTTCTCGTGGGCCATAAACTCCTCTATCCTTTTAGTCCATTTTCCGGTACAAACAAGCACCAAACCGGTTGCCAATGGGTCAAGTGTTCCCGCATGTCCCACCTTAATCTTACCACACTTGGCACGTAACGATGAGCGAACCTTGTTCACTACATCGAACGATGTCCACCTTAAAGGTTTGTCAACCAACATTAAGGCGCCTGCCTGAAAATCACCCTCCTCTTTGAAAAGAATCATATTAGAAAAGTTTTGAAGCCACTATAATTGCTCCGACAATAAAGCAATAGTATGCAAAATAGACCAGTTTTCCGCGCTGAACCAATCTAATCATCCAGGTACATGCCAAATATCCTGACACAAACGCCGATACAAAGCCAATAATCAAGGAACTTACAGGAATTGATGTCGAGGCCATATCGCCACTAATCAACTCAAGAAAGGCCTCGCCCAAAATAGGTACAAGCACCATCAGGAACGAGAACTTTGCCACCTGCTCCTTCTTATTTCCAAGCAGAATTCCTGTTGAAAGGGTTGTTCCAGAACGTGACAAACCCGGTAACACTGCAATTGCCTGCGACAATCCGATAATAAAGGCGTCCTTAAATGATATATTCTCTTTTGGGCGAGGTTTCGCGTAATAAGAGAATGTCAAAAGAGCCGCCGTTACCAACAGACAACAACCCACAACTAAAATTCCCGACCCAAAAATCGACTCCACATAATCCTTGAAGAAGAGACCGACAACCATAATGGGAATCATTGAAATTGCAATTTTTGCAAGATACTGTGTTTCAGGATTCCATTTAAAACGGAACAGACCTGTCAGCAATGCCAAAATCTCCTTTCTCAATGCCACTATTGTACTACACACTGTTGCTGCATGCACAACAATGGTAAACATCATATTCTCTTCACCGGTTCCACAATGAAACAACTCATTGAATATCTGCAAATGGCCGGAACTGCTAACCGGCAAAAACTCTGTTAATCCCTGAACCACTCCAAAAAAGAGTGCCATGTACCACTCCATAAATTCTACTTTTTAGGTTTTCTAATAATCGCCCATGCTACCAAGCCGAAGCCTATCAAAACCACAATAGGGGCCAATGTTATTCTACGGAAACTGAAAATCTCATAATTAAAGGTCTCGGGAGTCTCTGCACCTCCACCCATCATCAACACAAAACCCAACACAACAACGGCAAAGCCAATCAAAATAAATTTATTTGCGCCGGGACCCAATGGGAACAGGTCACGCTTTTTCTGTTGCTCCTGCTCCTTTTTTGTCTGCATTATTGTTGCCATATCTTTTATTTAAATTTGTTACTAATAAAGTTCATCCTCTCGTTTCGACAAATAACCCAATACGGAAATCCATGAAGAGATACACGAAACCACAAAACCTATAACAATCACTACAGCAGCTACAACAATCATTGTTGAAAGCTCCATTATTGAAAAAAGGTCAGCCATTTGTTCCTGCAAAAAGTAGATTCCGGTATAGAGCAAAAGAATTGCCAACAGAGCCGAGAATAGCCCTAACAGAATGCCCTCGCCCACAAAAGGTTTTGCAATAAACGAAGCCTTCGCCCCTACCATCTGCATAGTTTTGATAATAAAACGTTTTGCATAGACATATTGATGCAAAGTGTTACGTATCAAAACAAACGAGATTAACAAAAAGACCGCAATAGCCGAAAGCATGAAGAACGAAATTCGACGTACATTTTCGGAAACAAGCTGCACTAACGTTTTCTGATAACTAACCTCTTGGATTATTGTCTCTTGTAATAAAACAGGAATAAGCATCTCTATTGAGTCGACATTGGCATACTCGGGTTGCAATTTCATCTCGATAGATGGACGCAACGGATTGTACCCCAAAACCGCCTCGAAATCTTCGCCCAAATCTCTTTTGAACTCCTCAGCAGCACGCTCCTTACTGATGTACTCGGTAGAATAAACATACGGGCGCGCATCAAGAATCTTTTTCAAACGAGAAATATCGGCACTGCTCGACTGCTCCTTTATTATAATGGAGCAACCAAGATTTTCACGAACCGAATCGGCAACACTCTTGGCATTCAGCAACACAAACACCAATGCTCCCGACATTGCCAGCACCAATGTAATACTTAGCAATGCCGCAATATAAGAGCCCCAATTTCTACTTTTTTTTGACATTTCTTCCTATTTAC
>CAZMOG010000119.1:0-3886 GCA_964567845.1 uncultured Odoribacter sp.
TACGGGAAAGTCTGCCGATTGACTCAGATTGAAGGAATTAAATGACTATCCCTATATAGCTATCGCTCATCTTCAAAGGGGCAATTCGCCCCTATAAAGATGAGTCCGATGCGCTATAACGCCACATCAATACAGGAGTTCCCAGACATCGTCATTGGGGTTTTTCAAAGTTGCGAAGTTTGAATGTCAATGACAAACGTCAATAAACGTCCTATTATTATGTCTTATATAATAACTCTATTATCTATCTTACGCCACAAAGGTAAGAAAAAAATATTCTTTATTTAGCTCACACGATCTACTTAACCGAACGGACAAGGTGAAGTAATTACCATCAATATCACACACCGTTGTGGCAACTGCACCACTCTAAAAAAATCCATTCCACAGTTTCTAATTATTCAGATAATAATCAATCGAAGTCACTACCCTTACTGTCTTAATGTAAGGGGTATTTATATCCCTATCATAAATTGAGAATTGTCCCTGATTTGCACGTTTAATCTTACCCAACTTGCTATCGGAGTCCTTAGCAAACTTCTCGGCCGCCGTACGAGCATTTTTAGTTGCCTCCTCAATCATTTCGGGCTTAATATCGTTCAATCCTGTAAACTCATAATTAACATTGTAGCGATAGTCGCTTCCGGTAATAACAACCCCCTTCTGCAACAAAGCTGTCTGCTCCGAGATTAATTTTCTTACAAGTTTTACATTGGTCGAGGTTACAGTTATTACCGATGTCGATATATAGCGATATTGATTGTTATTATTGCTGTATCGCTCCGCATCCATATCAACCACTTCGGCAGGATTAACACTTATCTCGGTATCGGCTATTCCATTCTCTTTAAGGAAGGCTACCACAACCTTGCTCTTCTCATTGATACTCTTATAGAGCTGTTGTACATCGTTGCCCACCTCTTTAAAGGCTATCGGCCAGGTAACTTTATTAGCCTCAACCTCCATCTCGGCAAGTCCCTTTACACTCACAACTCGCTCTTTATTAACAAATGCTTTTATAGCTGAGTTGATGGACAAACCCAACAAGCATAAGCCTATGGCAATTATTGCCGCCTCTTTTATCCAGCTCTTCATGATATTCCTATTTCTCTACCTTACCAATTACTACTTTATGTACCGAAGCCGGGAATCTTGAAAGATCGAGTTGGTGAGAACCCTTTTCAAGCTCTGCATGGATTGTGTGAGCTCCATAATTGGTCACATATCCGTATGTTGTTCTACCAATCGTTATATCATCGACCTCAATTCCGTCCAATGTGCAACTTCCCGTTCTCAGCGCTCCTGCATCATATATTACGCCAATTTCATACTCTCCCTTTTTATCTAAAACAAAGTCGATTACCCTTGAATCTCCGGGTGCAAGAGTAAATGTTGCAAAAGGATTCTCAGGCTCCTCATATACCATAACGTTCACCTCGTCGGAGCTGACCTCATAACCGTCGGTTGCCACCAAACGTAAAACGTATGTCCCCGGCTTTTCGAAATATACGGTGTGGTTACTCAAAGAGTTGCACTCCACACGAATAGAATCGGGACCTTGAACCACACTCCATCGCCATGAAATAGGCTCTTTCGCCACACCATCATCGACAATCACACTATTCAACGTAACTCCATTCGGGATTACGCAACTTGCATTGACTCCGGCATAGACACGCGGAGCATAATTGGTATTGTCGGGATTTCCGAATGGGCCACCCTTTGTCTGTTCGACATATTGAATTGTGCCGTCGGGATTGAAATACAACTTATCGACACACACACTGCGGTTATAGTCTCCTCCTCCGGGCAGAGCACCATTGTGGTAAATAATGTACCATTGCCCTTTATACTCGATGATTGCCTCGTGGTTGGTAAAGCTGTTATACACAACTCCCAGAATATCTGTCATATCTTTCCATGGGCCGAGGGGCGAGGCCGCCATTGCATAGCGTATCGGTCCGCGAACATATCCTGTCGATGTAGAGTAGGCCAAGTAATATATTCCGTTGCGTTTGAAGAGCCATGGTGCCTCTTCGTAGTTTTTCAAACCTGTAAATTTGATTGGCTCTCCGTCAAACTCTATCATATTCTCTTTGAGTTTTACACCTTTCAAATTGGTTTCACCTCCCCAATAGAGATATGCCTGACCATCGTCGTCAATAAAGACCGCAGGGTCAATATTACTCTCTTCGTATCCCGGAGTTTTTCTGTCAACCAGCGGTTTGCCAAGAGGATCCTTGTACGGACCGAACAGATTGTCCGACACCGCAACTCCCATGCTGCCAAAGTTGCTGACATACCAATAGAACTTTCCGTTGCGCTCAACCAAATGCGATGCCCAACAGTAGTCCTCGTCTATCCAATCGAATACATCGTCATCGAGAATTGCACCATGATCTTTGTAGTTGACCATGTCGGTTGTTGAAAAGATGTGCCAATCCTTGATTCTGAATGGCCAGTTGTAGGGGGTGTCACTATCCTCGTGTCCGGTTACAATGTATAGAGTATCATTAACAACAAGCGCAGCCGGATCACACGTATAGATATGTTTGATGATTGGATTTACTGTCTGAATCTTCTGTGCATTCTGTTGCGCCATTGCAGTCAACCCCACAACCATTAAGTAACAAGCAACTACTACCTTCGTAAGTTTCATATCATCAGTATTATATTTGTCCACTTGCAAAGTTAATTAATTTTGTTTCATATAAAACAAGCAAGAAAAAAAGATGATTCTACATTAGAAGTGAAAATATATATTGGCAGATATATAATTTTTATCAATTATTGTAACCTTACCTTTATAAAATGTAACTTTAGGTTGAATTACGATACCTTCATTTCTTCCCATATTAGAATACAATCTTGACTTATATATTGTATCTATCAACTTACCATTAATATAATGGTTATCTTTTAATGTGTGCTCTGTTATCAAGTGTGAATTATATGAATTATACATAGTCCCCAATATCTCTATTGTTTGATATTCCCCATCCATCAATGCCTCTTTAACATATTGAGGTAACCACGATATATACTTATTTTTATTATTGTTTCTAAAAATCATTGTGTCTCTATATGCCCACCATTCTTTTCCCTGAGGTCTCCACTGCTTACCTTTTTCACATACCATGGAATCTGTAATAATAATAATAAAATTCCCCCTGAAATAAAATAGATGAACATTATCATTGTTCTTATTTATTACAACTGCACTGTCAATTCTATCAATATAACTAAACAATAAATCTGGATTTACTTTATTATCAGCCTTTTTTGTTTCTTGTAAGGTATATTCATATCCATCCCAAACTCCCATTATTTCTATATCAAAATTCTTCTTACTTAATAAATTCGACATATAAATCCTCCTTTGGGAGTTTGCATTCGTATGTAATATTACTTAAACGAAAAATTAGAGATATTAAAAATCTCCATTCCACAAGTATTCTTTTTATTTTCATTATATTAATATTTAAATCCGTTACTATTTATATTATCGAAATTCATATAAATATCATAAATATTGCTATCAGAATTATAATATAAACTAGATTTATTTTTTAGATTTATAAAAACATCTAGGCCGTTGTATTTATCAACATACCCCGACAAATATCTTATTCTTATGTTATAACTTTGTTCTGTTCTAATTATGTTCTTAACATGAGTAGTATATATTTCAGACCACTAGTGTCCATGTTAAATCATCAATAAAATAGCTTTTATTTCTATCATTTCCGTAGGCAAGTCCATTGGCTGTGTTTATAAACTCCCATCCATAAAAACCAAACATGAACTCATAATCAATCCAAGATTTTTCATCAAAAATTACGGTTCACGGAGCAAAAAAAAGCGAAAAAGTGCGTTAGTCACTGAC
>CAZMOG010000120.1:0-3428 GCA_964567845.1 uncultured Odoribacter sp.
GTGTTAAGCCCGGCACCGCCTACACCGATTACCAGCATATTCTTTGTATTCCCCATAGTATCACTTCTCCTCGAAATCAATTATTCCCAATTTCAGAAATCGCTTTGGAATTGGCATCATTACCTTTTTAAAAGGCGTTCGCGTAACGAAAGACTGTCCACAACCACATGTCCAAGGTTCCCGTGCTTCCTCGATAATTTCTGCATCTGAGGGGATAACGATATTCATCCGGCTTAAACGGTTGCATTCCTCAAAAGAAATGTCGTAGCATTTCTTCAAGTTAGGAAACTCAACACTTGTTAAGTTCTCGCATGAAGAAAAAGCCCTACGGTCTATCTCCACAACACCCTTGCCGGTAATTTCTTCAAGTTGTTTGCTGTATGCAAAAGCGCCTTCAGCTATCCGCTTCACAGATTTTGGTAAACAAACCTTTTTGACTTTTGAAAAATCAAAAGCACGTTCTCCAATTGTGTGAATACCTTCGGGCACATGCACAATATCCAGCCGTCCAAAATATTCGTGCAGCGTTCTGCCTTCGCAGCAAAACACATCGTCAATATAATGATACTTTTTAGGGTTACCGAACTTCTTGGGGCCGCAAGGGAACGTAGTCACCTTTAACCCAGCTTTAACAGCGTAACGCATCGCTACTGAACCATATGGTACACGAACCTCTTTAATGTGAGGAATAAGCTGACCGAAGGCAAAGGCATCATCCGATATTCTAAACAGTTCTTCATTGTCGCTCTCATTCAAAATCGTAATAACACAGTTCGGCAGGTCTTGAAAAGCACCGCTGTCAATATCCGTAACGGATTTAGGAATTGTAAGCTCGGTCAGATTTTCACAGTTACTAAATGCGTAAGACTCAATAACCCTCAAGGTGTCCGGTAAAGAAATGCGCTCAAGTTCACTATAAGAGAACGCACAAATGTCGAGCTTAGTAACGCCTTTAGGAATATCAATTTCTTTGATTTTGCTATTCTTAAAAGCATCACGACCAATAATTTTCACTTCAGGCGGAATAGTATAATGAGTCAATTCAGGATCCACGCTTAATAATACACCAGCCCTAGCGAAGCCACCTTGTTGCTTAAGTTCGAGTTCTTTCCAAGGTGTTCCGTCAAATGCCCACAAGCCGATTTCCGTATTCCCTTCGATAACAACCTCTTCTAATCCGGAATCAGAAAATGCGCCTTTGCCTATACATGTTACACTTGCAGGAATGGTAATCCTTTTCAGATTCTTGCACTCTGCAAAGGCAAAACGCTCTATCCAAGTCAGAGATTTAGGCAGGACAACACTTTGCACATGCTTATTTTCGATAAACACGCCCATTCCAATTCTCCAAACACCCTCCGGAATAACAATATCTGCAGCTTTTCCCAAGTAAGTAACTAACGTGCCGTCTTCAATTACAAAATCACTCATTCCATCACCCCAATTACAATTCTCTAATTAATCCAGAAAGAAGCTTGATCTCATCAACCTTGCCGGAGCAGCCGCGATAATACTCTGCCCGTTCTTCGTTGCTGAAAGTTGCATAACTGCGAATCAGATCGTCAATATAGATTTTCTTCTGCAGATAATTCTTGAGCGCAATCAAAAATCTGTTTCGTCCTTCCAATTCTCCGCGATAGAACTCCAGGGACAAGTATTCCGGTCCATGATCTGCCCAGAGATCTCCCTTTTCATCAAACCACCAGTAGCTTGCCTGCATATCGGACCAATCGCCCCACTTCCTAAGCCGGTTTACAACAGCGGTGTAGTCGTGCCCTAACTCGCTCTCTGTCCAATAAGGAATCCACGATACCGCCATAGGCACCATTTCTCCTCCATATGTACTGTGGACACAAACAATATCACCCTCCTTGAACGGAGTAGGTATCTCAACCCACATGTCATAGAAGCCATAGCAACAACCCAGCATCTGATACTCGCCATCTGTATCTACTTCGTCAATTCGCAGAGGCTCCATATTGGGCGTTAGCAGAAGCTCTTCCTTTCCAAAGTCATAGCCTTTGTGGGTTTTATTCAGCACTCTACGGATGATCCGGATTTCCATAATGCGTCCTTCTTCATCCACCACATCTTCCTTGGCAGCCTCTACTACAGCTTCGTAACTGGAAAAGAACACATCATCCCCATGATAGTCATCCCCCTCTCGATAACGCACCTCATAGGAATAGATGTGATCCGATTTGGTAGTGATAAAGCTTTGTACAAACTTCTGCTCCAAAGCTATATATTTCCACAAAAAATTGTGGAGCATCATCGGCGGGGTAAATCCGAACTGCGTGATTGCCTCGTCAGGCATCGCTTCAATAATGTAATTCCAGGCGGCATGTTTTTGCGCAATTGTATGGTGATCGCTGAACCATACCAAGTAGGCCATTTCAATTGCAGTAAAAGTATGGTTTATGCTTTTGCAATGCTCCGCAATATCTTTTGAGTTGAAGTAATCATATATGTTCATCACTGTTAACCTCAGATATATTCACTTTTGTATCTTCATCAACAAATGGCCAAAGGCTCCACTCATCGCGGTAAAAGAACTCACCATCTTTTCTTTCGGTAGTAACATCGACCAGTTGGCAACTCGAGATGTATGAAGCGCCGTGTCCAGATACCAAAAGCGCCTCATCCTCTAGGCGTATATTCCGGAAGATGCAGCCGCTCATGCGGCATTTATGCATCTCAATAAGCGCAATGCCGGTGCACCGAATATCTTCAAAGTCACAATACATGAGAAATTTGCCAGTGCAATGTAGCGCTTTTATGTTTTTAAAACGACAGCTTCCGTGTCCGCAATCGCTTGTCAGATAAATCTCTCCGCAGTCTTCAAACCCACACTGGATCACCTGATTTTGCGAAATATGGAGCTGCGGAAAATTTCGAAAACGGATGTGCTCTACATATCCACGCTTAGGATTTACAAAATGAATCTCCTCCACACCATTTATGATCTTCTGCTTAATATAGGTTCGTACACCGTAACTTCTTTTTTGATTCCAATCTATAATTAAAACTTTCATCTTTCGCCCTTTATTTTTGCTGTTGTACTATAGTTACAGATGATTGAATGTCAATTCGGTGTTGGGGAAGTGCTTTTCTGCAAACTCTCGCATTTTAGGGACACCAGTAGGGTGAGTTGAGTGGATGTTGATGTGTTTGACTTCGTTACCACATTCCACCATGTACTTCAGCACACTCAGGCCGTTTTCACCCTCGCCAAGATCGTAATCCAAGCTGATATAGCGGATTGTGTGAATGTTGCGGAGCAGGAATGCACATTCTTCATAGGTTCGAAAGCAGTTGTATTCGAGGCTATCTTCCGGCAGGGGTCTCCGGTCGTCTAAAATAATTTTCATATCATCGCTCCCTTTCTAAATGATCTACCTTTACTATACCCAAAGTATGAGACAGAT
>CAZMOG010000121.1:0-3403 GCA_964567845.1 uncultured Odoribacter sp.
GGCTCTTTTGCTTTTGAAGAAACTCAATATCGCAAACATCAAAAAGCTAACAATAAATGCAGATAACATTACATAAACTATCATTTAACACACATCCTTTTTATTCGCTTACAAAAGCATAATTATCTCCGTTTTGTAATATCGTCCAACCGCCCAGACATTTACCTGTTTCATTAACTGCTATGATTATACAGCTATCATAATCCATTTTAAGTGCAGAAGAAATATACGTCACATACTTTTCCACATTGCCTTTGACTTCCATTACATCGGTTGAGCAAGGCACATACATATATACTACTCTACCGATTGCACTAACTTCCGCATTGTCATCTATACTTTTCGCAACAGACTCAAGTACAACAGGTGAAGAATTTACATTTTCCAATGCTTTATCTATGTATTTGTCTGATACTTCCTTGTAATTTTTCACCACCTCGTTATACTTAGATTTCCACTCTGCACTTTCGGTAAATGCTTCTCTTACAGCAACTGTTGATACCACCCCGTACAATACAAAAGCCGCAAGCAATACCGACATAACGATAATAGCTATTTTACCTTTTTTACTCATTTAACACACCTCTCTCATTCGGTTATACCACGTTGCCCTGCTGATTCCCAACTGTTCGCAACATTCCGCTACCGTCAGCTCACCGTTTTTTTGTTTTTTCAGAAATTTTTCGAAATCAATAGGCTCTTTTCTCGGTCTACCATCAACCCAACCATCCTTTGTTCGAGCAATGGCTTTTCCTGCTTGCGTTCTCTCTTTAATCATTGCTCTTTCAAATTCCGCAAAAGCCAATAGATTTGTAACAATCATTCTTCCTATCGGGGTATTCTCTATAATACCCATATTCAATATATGAACACTCACACCTTTTTCTCTCAGTATATCAATATACTCCAAACCCTCTTTGGTGCTTCTGCAAAATCTATCCAACTTAGTAACAACAATCATATCTCCGGAAACAACCTTTTCTAATAAGTTTAAGAAGATAGGTCTTTCCTCCGCTCCGCTCTCCTGCTCATAAATCATCTTAACATCAGAGTATCTTGCTGTTATCGCATTGGTCTGTTCCTCAAAACTGTTACCGTCTAATTGCTTAGCGGTACTTACTCTTGCATATCCGTAAATCATTACGCCCACCATCCTTTTGTTTATTGTCTTACTTTGAATAATTCCTTATATATCTTCTCATTACTCTACCTCATATCCACCATCAGGTAATTGTCTGTTGATTGGTACTATCTGTATCTTAAAACCTAATGCCCTTACCATTTGACTTAACAAAGATACGTTTAAATCTTTAATTTTAACATTATTAAGTCTATCCCACATTGCAGTAGGTTTTACACTCACTTTGTGTGCAAGTTCTGCATTGCTCACTTCTTGTTTTTCCATTATCTTTTTTACAATCTCTTTTCCTGTCATTTTTTATTCCTCCTTCGCTTGTTAAACATAGTATAGCATACCTGTTTTTTCTTGTCAAGTATTTTCTTGAAAATAAATCTTTTTTTATTTTTTTGGAAAATTTCGTTTTGTATAGGTGCCCTTTTTTATTTTTTGGGGCGGTTTGGGGACTTACTCGGCTCGGTTCTGCTCCGGTGTTCCCCCTCCGGTGCTGCTGTCTAAAAACTTAAAACTTTATATACATATAAAATAGACAAGAAAAAACTTGAAAAATATTCACAAAAACTATTGACAAACAAGAAAAAACTTGATATATTATATTTAACAAGAAAAAACTTGATAAAAATAATAAGGTGGTGAAGCGATGGAACATTTAACATTATTTCTAATCTATGCAATTATTATAAATCTGTTGATAGTAATTGCAGGAGCTTTAGAAAAGACAAAACTAATCGACAAACTGACAGACAAATTAACAAAGTAAAGGAGAAAAAGAAAATGTATAATTATTTAGAAGCAGTAAAAGAAGATATCAAGGAATACATAGAAGAACACTTCAGCACTGAAGAATTAAAAGAAGCTTTGAGTTATTCCGGAGCAAAAGAAAAATTTGTAGAAAAGTTAAATGATGATTTATGGGTGTGTGACAGCGTAACAGGTAACGCATCGGGCAGCTACACGTTTAACACATGGCAAGCAGAAGAAAATCTATGCCATAATATGGACTTACTGCAGGAGGCTCTGCAAGAATTCGGATGCGATATCAGTTATTTAGAGAAAGGCGCAGAAGCCTGCGACGTAACTATTAGATGCTATTTGTTGAACCCTGCAATATGTGAAGTATTGGAAGAATTAGAAAATGAAATGGAGGAATAAAACAATGAAAAAACATACTTTTTATAGCTTAGTATTAGGAGCAAATAATAAACCTGTCGCGCAAAAATGGAACGGTTACACAGATAACATATTTAATTATTATCGTGATAATTTCGGCAGATGGTACGCAATAGAGCCAACAACCGGATTAAGCATACTTAATGCCGATACAAGAAAAGCGGCACAGATGCGGGCATCAACACAAGCAATGTTTGAACAAATAAAAAATGCTTTAAAGCCTGAAATGCAAGAACGCTTTAAAAATGCACTTGCTGAGGTGATACAATGATAATAATTATAATATTACTGCTGCCCGTGTTCGTACTTGCGGAGCTGCTAAACATAACAAAATAATTTTGATAAAGCTGGAGCTAAAAACTTCAGCTTTATTTTTTTATCTTCTGCACCTGATGCAGATTTTTTATTGTCTTAAATTCTGCATTACGTTAAAAGCTTAAATTTTACGTTTTAAGGCATTTTTATTCTTTTATAGTATCTTAATATTATTTTGATATAAAAATTGATTTTAAGCTATGTTTTTTAGCTTATAGAGCGTATTAAAACTATATATCATATACCAAAACGCAAAAACAGGAAAACAGATATATTTTACCATTTTTTACCATTTCGCCCGAGTGCATCGAAAAATCCATAGAAAAAAGCTGACACATTTCTGCATCAGCTTTATTTTTTTGCCCGGAAAGTCGAAAAAGTTGGAAAGTCGGGCGAAAGTCGAAAAGTTGAGAAAGTTGAAAAAGTCGAAAGTCGCTTAAAAGTCGTTAATTCTCAACTTCACCGTCTATAACCTCAATATTCGGTGCTGAAAGTCGCTTTTTGATTGCTTCAACATCATAATCAGGCTCGTTATTTGTGTTCGGTGTAAGCACCATTTCCTGTTGGTCTTTGTACCCAAAGTTGTTTTTGCCGAGGAAAATTCCACTAACAGGATTTATCTTTCCTTGTTGCATATAAAATTCCCACTGATTTTCTAAAAAATTGTACGCTTTTTTAATTAAGTCCACGCTCGAAGTCGGTAAATTGATTTTACCTCTACCACCCACTCCTGCACCGCTCTTAATTTCCCACAACCTACGTCTATCGATTCCCAAAGCC
>CAZMOG010000122.1:0-3219 GCA_964567845.1 uncultured Odoribacter sp.
TGCAGCTACCACCATGTTGATGGCAGCTTCCTGCTCGCAGGACGAAGAGCTGGTTGCCGGCAAGAATGGAGAAGTGGTGAACTTCACCATCAATACAGGCGAAGTGGCAACCCGTCTGGCTGGCGAAGGTCTGCTCATAGACGAAGTGCACTACGAAGTGTGGGACAAGAACACCGGCAAACTGGTGATTTCTACCATCGAGACAAGCGGTGCCATGACCCAAGCTCGTGCCGAAGGTGTATCGGGCGGACATGCCACGGTGAGTATGAGCCTCGTAAAGGGAGTACCTTACGATATTACCTTCTGGGCACATAGTAAGGACTACACGGCTTATGACATTACTGCTGGTTTGGATGACATCAAACTGAAAGAGGGTCTTGTGGCCAACAACGAAGGATACGATGCTTTCTTCAAGACTATTGAGGACTTCAAGGTGAAAAACGGAAGCACCACAGTGGAACTGAAGCGCCCCTTCGCACAGGTGAACATCGGTACTACTCCCGATGACTGGCAGAGAGCCATTGCCCTCGGTGTAGAGATTGACAAGTCAACCGTTACCGTATCGGGTATCCACAATCAGTTCAATGCCCGCACAGCTGACGCTACCGGCTCGGCCACTGTTACTTATGCCCTCAACAGCCTCATCAATGAACAGTTCAAGGTGAAGACTGTGAATGGTGAAAACGAGTATCAGTACTTGGCCATGAACTATATGTTGGCCGATCCGGACAAGACTCTCCACAATCTGGATGTGACATTCAAGGATGGCGAGCAGGAAATCAACAGCCTCAGTGTGACCAACATGCCCATCCAGCGCAACTGGCGCACCAACATCGTGGGCCGTGTACTCACCAGCGACGAAGATTTCGAAATCATCATTGTTCCCGAATTTGATGGAGACCATAACATCGACATCTGGGGTGGTGACGTGAAGGAACTTCAGGAGATTGACGGCAAATACACTGTTACAGAAGCCAGCCATCTGGCATGGATTGCCCAGCAGGTGAACAAAGGTGAAACCTTCAATGGAAAGACCGTAGTTCTTGCTTCTGACATCGACTTGAACAATCATGCTTGGACTCCGATAGGACTGACAGGAGATCAGGCTGGCTTCCAAGGTACATTTGATGGACAAGACCATTTCATCCATAACTTGTATATTGACCAAAGTGCAGAACGCAAGTATCAGTCTGCGGGTCTGTTCGGTTCTGTCCGCTATGGTGTCATCAAGAACTTTACAGTTGAAAATGCTGTGGTGAAGAATCTGGATGTAACAAGTACTACATCTTGTGGTACAGCTGTTGTTGTAGGTTCGGCCCAATACACCGCTACAATTGAGAATGTAACAGTTCTGAATGCTGTCGTTTCCAGCAATCGTATGGTCGGTGGTATCGCTGGCTATTTTGCCGGAACAATCAGCGGATGTAAGGTTAAAGGAATCGAATTGACTGCAACTCAGGATGTATTGGGTGGTGGAAGCAAAGAGAATGGTGACAAGGTAGGTGGTATTATGGCATACGCAAACGGTGCTGTAACCCTTACAGGTAATGAAATCACTGATTTCACAATCAATGCTTACCGCGATTGCGGTGGTGTGGCAGGTTGTGCCAATGATGCAAGTTGTAGCATAACTGGAAACACAGCTTCTGACGGAATGGTTGTTTACGACAAAGAAAATGCTAAGGCTATTGTAGGTCGCCATGATAAGAATTCTGCAGGCTATGAAACTGGCAACTCTTCAAGCAATGTGACCATTGTACAGAACAGTGAAATTATTCATACACAGGCTGAGTTTGAGGCTGCAGTGGCTAATGGTGGAACCATTTATATGGGTGCTTTGACAGAAACACGGACCGCTGCCGGTTATACATGGAAGAATCCCTCTAAGAGCTTTATCATTGTAGGTGTAGAAGAAGACGTAATTATCAATTTTACAACGACGGGGACTTATTGTGCCAATGCCTCAGTTAGTGCGGAATTCAATAACGTAACATTGAACTTTACGAATGATAATTACAAGGGCTTCCACCATAGCGTATCTGAAACATATAACAATTGTAACATCAATGGTTGTGTTTGGACGTATGCTCCTGAGGCTGTATTCAATGGATGTACGTTTAACCAGACTGGTGACGCTTATAACATTTGGGTGTATGGCGAAGCTGCAGTAACAGTGAAAGATTGTGATTTTGAAAGTTACTGTAAGTCTATTCTGATCTATTCAGAAGGAGCCAACAAATATGATGTAACAATTGAAAACTCTACATTCAATTGTCAGGTAGCAGATGGCAAGGCCGCTGTACAAATGCATACAGAAGGCGGCATCTATGGAACTTTGACCATGAATAATGTGGAAGTTTCGGGTAACTATGCCGACATGAATGGTGGTCTGTACAATGAAATCAATAAGGGTACAGGAGAGAATACCAAAAACTTTGTGAAGATTGTTGATGGCAAAGCCAATGTTGCTAATGCGGACAATCTTATTGGTGCTTTGGGACAAGGTGCGGATGTAACTTTTTCTAATGATATCAAGATTTCCCCCGCAGGTATGAGTAACGCATACGGAACTACCGGTATCAATATAAAGAATGGCCAGACTATTGACGGTGGTGGTCATACACTTGACATCGAGGGTGCTGGCGGTACTTGGGATTCAGGAATCAATACTACTGGTGGTCTGATCAAGAACCTCACCGTAACCGGTTCATTCCGTGGAATCTTCATCAACCACAACAGTACACACAGTGAGACGGTTGTTCTTGAGAATGTAATTATTGATGGAACAACCTATACTATCAGCTGTGACCAAGGTATGAGACAGGGACTTGAAGCTACTGGCTGTACATTCAATGGATGGACCAGCTATGCGGCAACTTTGGGCACTGCCAAGTTCACAGATTGCAACTTCGGTGAAGGTAACGGCTATGCTTACTGTCGTCCGTATGCTCCCACTGAATTTGTAGGTTGCGAGTTCGAGGCCGGATTCGAAATGGATGCTCGTGCTGAAGTAACATTCGAAAACTGCACATTGGATGGTGTAGCTATTACTGCTGATAACCTCAGCACATTGGTGACAAGCAACACCGCCAATGCTACCGTAAAATAAAATCACTATTTCCTCTCCGTGCGGAATACACTGCACGGAGAGGGTATCAGTAGAAAAAATCAATAAACCTATAGTTTTTGCTCCTGAACAATTTGAAGATTGTTTTAGGG
>CAZMOG010000123.1:0-3087 GCA_964567845.1 uncultured Odoribacter sp.
CCGAGTATAGCGGACAGACAGAGTGTAATGTTCAGCCTTGTCACTCTGACGAGTTCCCAAGTCCTGTTACAAGACCGTCGTACTCGGTTCTTGATAAGAGCAAGATTAAGGAGACCTTTGGTGTGGCAGTTCCATATTGGACCGATTCCTTGAAGGTTTGCATTAAGAATTTGAAAGGGTAACAATAAAGCATGAAACGATATAAGATAGCAGTTGCGGGTACGGGTTATGTTGGTTTAAGCATAGCCACATTGTTGTCGCAGCACAATTCGGTAAAGGCGGTGGATATTGTCAAGGATAAGGTTGATCTGATAAATCAGCGCAAATCTCCAATTCAGGATGAGTATATCGAGAGGTATATGGCCGAAAAGGATTTGGATCTGGTTGCTACCCTGGATGCCAAGGAAGCCTATTCCGATGCCGATTTTGTGGTGATAGCCGCCCCCACCAACTATGACAGTCAGCGTAACTTTTTCGATACCGGCGCAGTCGAGGCTGTGATTGATTTGGTGCTTGGTTGCAATCCAAATGCGGTGATGGTGATAAAGTCAACCATCCCTGTTGGTTACACCGCCGGTTTGTACAAGCGTTATGGGCAAGGGTTGAAGTTGTTGTTCTCGCCTGAATTTTTGCGCGAAAGCAAGGCACTTTACGATAATTTGTACCCCAGCCGTATAATTGTTGGAACTCCTAATGCGGAGTTGAGTGACAATGTTACAGAATTGGAGCAGGCAGCCCGCACCTTTGCAGAGCTTTTACAGCAGGGTGCACTCAAACCCGAAATAGATACCCTTTTTATGGGTTTGACCGAGGCTGAAGCCGTTAAGCTTTTTGCCAATACCTATTTAGCTTTGCGTGTCAGCTATTTCAATGAGTTGGATACATACGCAGAGATGAAGGGGCTGGATACCCGGGCCATTATTAAGGGTGTAGGTTTGGATCCCCGAATCGGCACCCATTACAACAATCCAAGTTTTGGTTACGGAGGTTACTGTTTGCCCAAGGATACCAAGCAGCTTTTGGCCAATTACCAGGATGTTCCCCAGAATATGATGAGTGCCATTGTCGAGAGCAACCGTACACGCAAAGATTTTATTGCAGATCGTGTTTTGACTATGGCCGGTTACTATAATTACTATAGCCGCGGAGATTACAATGAGAGCCATGAGCGCGAGTGTGTAATTGGCGTTTATCGCCTGACAATGAAGAGCAATAGCGATAATTTCCGTCAGAGCAGTATTCAGGGGGTTATGAAGCGTATTAAGGCGAAAGGTGCCGAGGTGGTTGTTTACGAGCCTACGCTTCCCAATGGTTCAACCTTTTTCGGTAGCAGGGTGATTAATGATTTGGCCGAGTTTAAGGCTAAAGCTCATGCTATCATTGCCAATCGTTATGATTCGTGCCTTGATGATGTTCGGGATAAGGTTTATACCAGGGATATTTTTAGAAGGGATTGAGTTTTTTAGTTTGCTTTTATTATATTTGCAAAATGAACGAAGATTAAATCTGAGGTTAGATTATGTGTGGAATTGTAGGATATATAGGTGATAAGCAGGCATTTCCGATTCTGATGAATGGGTTGCGCAGATTGGAATATCGTGGTTATGATAGTGCCGGATGCGCATTGATATCGAATAATGGCAAGTTAAATGTATATAAAGCGAAGGGCAGGGTGGCCGATTTGGAGACATGTGCATTGGACGAGGATACAACCGGAACCCTTGGAATGTCGCATACCCGTTGGGCTACTCATGGTGAGCCAAGTGCCGAGAATGCACACCCTCATGTATCGCAATCGGGCAAGTTGGCTTTGGTTCACAATGGAATTATCGAGAACTATGTTGCCATTCGTGAGGCATTGATTAAGAAGGGTTATACCTTTAAGAGCAAGACCGATACCGAGGTTTTGGTTCAACTTATCGAATATATTAAAACAACATATAGAACCAGTTTGATGAAGGCTGTGCGTATTGCTTTGACCAAGGTTATTGGTGCATACGCAATTGTTGTTGTTGATCAGGAGCACCCCGGTCAGATGGTGGCTGCAAGAAAGAGCAGTCCATTGGTGATTGGTGTGAGCGAGGATAACAGTGAGTTTTTCCTTGCTTCCGATGCGACTCCTATTATGGAGTACACCCGCAAGGTTATCTATGTGAACGATGAGGAGATTGTATCTTTGAAACGTGGCGAGGAGATTCGTGTTGTAAACCTTGCAAATGATACAGTCAACCCTGAGATTCAGCAGATTGAGGCAGATATGGGAGCCGTTGAGAAGGATGGTTACCCACACTTTATGTTGAAGGAGATCTTCTCGCAGCCTGAGTGTGTGCGCGAGTGTATGCGTGGAAGAATTCTGGCAAAAGAGAAGAAGATTGTCCTTTCTGCAATTGTCAATCATAAGGATTTGTTAGTTAATGCTCAGCGCATTATTATTGTTGCCTGTGGAACCAGCTGGCATGCCGGTCTGATTGGTAAGCAGCTCATTGAGCAGATGTGTAGAATTCCTGTAAACGTGGAGTATGCGTCGGAGTTCCGCTACAGAAATCCTGTTATAAATCAGGGTGATGTTGTGATTGCAATCTCGCAGTCGGGTGAGACTGCCGATACCCTTGCCGCTATTGGCTTGGCAAAAAGCATGGGGGCAACAGTTTTCGGAATTGTGAATGCGGTAGGCTCGTCAATAGCAAGGGCAACCGATACCGGTACCTATATTCACGTAGGACCTGAAATCGGAGTGGCCTCGACCAAAGCCTTTACAGGACAGGTAACGGTGTTGACACTGTTTGCATTGGCACTTGGTCGTGAGAAGGGCACTTTGAGCCGCGAGGAGTACGAAGAAATTGTTGCAGAGTTGTATCAGATTCCGGACAAGATGCAGAAGGTGTTGGAGTCTGCAACGCATATTGAGGAGCTTTCAAAACCATATACATACGTTAGAAACTTTATCTATTTAGGGCGAGGTTTCAATTATCCGGTTGCATTAGAAGGTGCATTGAAGTTGAAAGAGATCAGCTATATTCATGCCGAGGGTTATCCTGCGGCAGAGATTAAGCATGGACCAATTGCCTTGATCGATTCCGAGATGCC
>CAZMOG010000124.1:0-2974 GCA_964567845.1 uncultured Odoribacter sp.
ATGATGCAGAACAACGCACCTACCTATCCCGAACCCGCCATGATCCGCAATTATCTGGAGAAGGCCAAGGGCGGTATCGCGCAGGTGGAGTGCGGCGGCCAGCAGGTCAACTTCCCCGGCAAGGATCCCATCCATTCCAATTTTAACATCGAGGACCCCACCGGCTGGCGCAACTTTATCCACTTCACCGACGTGATCCATTCCTACGACTGTAAGGCCTCCTACGAGCTGATCCACTTCGGCGGCGAGGCCAAGAAGGGCATCATCTACGGCTGCTCCGATTTTATTCGTGAGAGCGATGGCCTGCATTTCCATGAGATGCCTGAGGAAGAGATGGAGAAGCTGGCGAACCGCTATGCCGATCTGGCGCAGTGCATCAAGTTCTGCGGCTTCGACACCCTGCTTCTCCACGGCGGTCACGGCACTCTGCTTCAGGAGTTCCTTTCTCCCCGTTCCAACCACCGTACCGACAAGTACGGCGGCAGCATCGAGAACCGTGCCCGCTTCCCCATGATGGTGCTGGATCGCATCCGCGAGCGCGTGGGCCGCGATCTGCTCATCGAGTACCGTATTTCCGGTTCTGAGTGTGTTCCCGGCGGCTTTGAGGTGGACGAGTGCATCGAGTTCTTCAAGCTCATTCAGGACAAGATCGACATTGCCCATATCTCCGCCGGTGTGGTGCGTGAGCCCCGCCTGCGTGCCATTACCCATCCCTCTGGCTTCCTTGCTCCCGGCTGCAACATCCATCTGGCCGAGGCGGTCAAGAACTGCCCGGACATCCATATTCCCGTGCTCGGTCTGGGTGCTTTCCAGGATCCCAAGGATATCGAGGAAGCTCTGGCGGCGGGCAAGGCGGACATCATCGGCATCGCCCGCGGTCTGATCGCCGATCCTCACGCCATCCGCAAAGCCAAGCAGTGTCGGGCGGAGGACGTCGTGCCCTGTATCAAGTGCTTCCGCTGTCTGGACGAGTTCAAGCACACCCACCAGTACGTCTGCTCCGTCAACCCCACCGCGGGCCGCGAGGATTACACCGATATGATGATCCCTACGACTTGGGAGAAGCAGACTGTGGCGGTGAGCGGCGGCGGCCCCGCCGGCATGGTTGCTGCCTTGGAGGCTTCCAAGCGCGGGCATAAGGTCACTCTCTTTGAGAAGGAAGCCGCTCTGGGCGGTCAGCTCAAGGATGCAGCCTTCATGTCCTTTAAGTATGACTTGCTGAAGTATGAGAACTACCTCATTGACCACTGCATGAAGGACGAGAACATCACCGTCCGTACCGGCGTGGAGGCTACCCCTGAGATGATCTCCGAGCTGGGCTTTGACGCCGTTCTTGCTGCCACCGGCGCGGTGCCCATCGTGCCCAAGAGCATCCCCGGGATCGACGGCGCCAACGTGATGACTGTGGGCGAGGCCTTCTTCTCCGGCCGTCCCATCGGAGAGAAAATCGTGGTCATCGGCGGCGGTCAGGCGGGCTGCGAGGTGGGCGTCCACTTCGGTTCCATGGGCAAAGAGGTCACCATCCTTGAGATGAAGAACTCCATCTGCCCCGACGCGATGCGTACCTACCGCGAGGAGCTGCAGGGTCAGGTAGGAGACCACTGCAAGGCCGCCATCACCGGAGGTACTTGTACTTCCATCACCGAAAACGGCGTGAACTACAAGGACGCCGAGGGCAACGAGCATTTCCTGAAGGCCGACACCGTCATTCTGGCTATGGGTATGCGCCCCGCCAACGACGTGGCGGAGAGCTTCCGCCAGTGTGCTCTGAACTTCCGCGCCTTTGGTGACTGCGTGAAGGTGTCCAACGTCCAGAAGGCAGTCCGCGCCGGCTTTGATGCTGCCATGTGTTTGGGATGGTGAGGTTTTTATGAAACTGGGTATCGTACTCTGCCTGCTGGTAGGCCTGCTGGCTACCTGGCTGGGCGGATTGCAGCACTTTATCGGCGGGCCGATGATCGGCCTGTTTCTGGGCGTCATCATCGCCAATCTGGCGCCCGCTCTGGTGGGCAAGACCAAGCAGGGCGCCCAGTTCTGCTCCAAGATCCTGCTCAAGGTGGGCATTATCCTTGCGGGCGGCACCCTGTCCTTCAAGGCCGTTCTGGGTGCGGGTCTGACCGCGCTGCCTCTGGCGGTGTTCAACATCTGTCTCTCCTTTGCCACCGCCATTCTGGTGGGGCGCTGGATGAAGGTCTCCTTCAAGTCCAGCGTGCTGGTGGGCGGCGGCACCGCCATCTGCGGCGGCACAGCCATCGCCACCCTGACGCCCATCGTAGAGGCGGACGAGGAGGACATGGCCTACGCCATGACCGCGATCTTCCTGTTTGATATCATCGCCTGCCTCATGTGGCCCTATCTGGGCATGGCTTTGAACCTCGAACCCATGCAGTACGGCGTGCTCTCCGGTTTGGCCATCAACGACGCGTCCAGCGTGGCTGCCGCCGCGGTCACCTTTGATACCCTGTCCGGCGGCGCGGTTGACCTGATCAACGGTGCGGCTACCACGGGCGGCGACATCGCCATCATCGTCAAGCTGACCCGCACCGTGCTGCTGGTGTTCGTAGCTTTGGTTGTGACCGTCATCAAGGCGGTCAACGCGGGCAGGCGGAACGGAAACGGCGAAAAGACCTCCGTGGCCTCCGTGGGTAAGCAGGTTGTCAAGGCGTTCCCCCTGTTCGTGCTGGGCTTCCTTGCCCTTGCAGTGGTCAATACGCTGGTGGATTTTTCCTCCGTCTCTCTGGGGGGGCTCACCCTGTCCAAGCTGCTGAGCAAGACCTACAAGTACCTGTTTACCGTGGCGCTTGTGGGTGTGGGCTATAAGATCAACGTGAAGGATCTGTTCACCAAGGGCATCCGGCCCGTTCTGCTGGGCGGCTGTACTTGGGTGGTACTCTCCGTTGTGACGCTGCTCGTTGTGCTGTTTATCCTGTAAAAGAAAACTGCCTTCGGTACGGTCGTACCGAAGGCAGTTTTT
>CAZMOG010000125.1:0-2944 GCA_964567845.1 uncultured Odoribacter sp.
CACGAAGGACTTAAAATCCTTTGGCTATTGCAGCTGTGCGGGTTCAAGTCCCGCTTCGAGTACAAACAAAGCCTGTAAATCTCTGATTTACAGGCTTTGTTGTTTATAACCCTACGCAAAGGAAATAATTTAGGAAATATTTTAAGAGATTCGGGAATTGATTAAATCACGATAATCCCAATAAACCTGCTCCAAGAGAATCATCTTCTCGGCAAAAAAAGCATAAATCTTTTCGTGATCCTCGGCACGCTTGATACTTACATCGGGCAACTCATAGTAAACAGCACTGACAACCTGCCCCTCTATACCATAAAAATCCTCTGCCCAGTGCAAATCAAGGCCACACTCACTCTCCCACAACTTTCTATATGGTATAAAGGCCTCGTAAACCTCGTATCTGCGCAAATCATTCTTATGATCAATCTGAAACAACACCAAAGCCTTCTCCTCATCGGCATAAAACTTCAACTGTGCCGACTTAATCTTCACTCCGGTCAACACCCATCTTCTATCAATTCTATGTTTATAGCAGTACTTTTTAAAGCCATTCCAAAAGGCAACTCTCAGCGCCTTATTCTCCTCCTTCGACAACATATCGCGACTACATTATTTTTTTGCAAAAATAATTCACATTTAAGTGCTATGCAAGTCTATTTTATAACAAACTTTAAGATTTCGCCCCTTGTTATTTTATTATTAATGGCTAAATTTGCAAGGTATGTTGGAGCAATATCACACACCGGGAGTTACAGAGGCAGGATGCGATGAGGCTGGGCGAGGATGCCTTGCCGGACCCGTTGTGGCCGCAGCGGTAATACTACCGCCTAACTTCAGCAACCCTCTTCTCAACGACTCCAAAAAGCTTACCGAAAAGCAAAGGGATTCGCTTCGCTCAATCATTGAGAAAGAGGCATTGGCCTGGGCCGTAGCATATTGCGACAATCAGGAGATTGACTCCATCAACATTCTGAACGCATCGATATTAGCCATGCACAAGGCATTGGACAAACTGCCAATACGCCCTGAACATATAATTGTCGATGGAAACAGATTCAAGAACTACAACAACACACCACACGACTGTGTTGTTAAAGGCGACGGAAAATTCATGTCAATTGCAGCTGCATCAATACTCGCAAAAACACACAGAGACGAGTACATGAGCAAGATGCATGAGATGTTCCCCTGCTACAATTGGAAAAAGAACAAAGGGTATCCAACCAAAGATCACCGAAAAGCCATAGAAGAGCATGGCAGTTGCAAACTACACAGAATGTCGTTTCGACTAATCGAAACTCAACTGAAACTATTTTAACAGACACCGATATGGGCCTATTAGATGGAATACTACAGGGAGTGTCGGCTCTAAGAATGAAAGAGCTTGAGAGATACACAACAGACCCCTTCGAAATTCAAAGTGAACAACTCTTTTGGCTGCTTGGCAAAGGAGTAAAAACTCTGTATGGAAAGCAACACGGTTTTGCCGGAGTCGATTCATTCGAGACATACAGAAAGGTGGTTCCCATCACCACCTACGACGATTTACGCCCATACATTGAAAAGGGACTACAAGGTGTCGATTCGCTTCTATGGCCGGAACCTATTCGCTGGTACGCAAAATCATCGGGAACAACGGAAAAGAGAAGCAAATTCATCCCCGTATCCGAATCCTCGCTCAAACACTCACACTTCAAGGGCAGCAGAGATGCTCTATACATGGCAGCAAACCTATTCCCCGAGAGCGATGTATTCGATGGTAAAACTTTGGCCTTAGGTGGCTCACAAGCGGTAACCAACCCACAAAAAGATATTCGTGTCGGCGATTTGTCTGCAATAATGCTGGCAAATGCCCCTGCATGGACCAATTGGCTAAAAGTGCCCTCGCTCGATATAATGCTTATGGATGACTGGGAGCAGAAAATCGACATGATTGCAAGCACCACCATATTCCAGGATGTTCGCTGCTTAGCCGGAGTGCCATCGTGGTTCCTGACTCTCATCCAGAAAATGATAGCCGACAACGGAGTGAAAAACATAACCGACATTTGGCCAAACATAGAGCTATTCATTCACGGAGGTGTTTCAATGGAGCCATACCGCGAGATATACAAAAAGTTGATTCCATCCGAAAAGATGAACTATCTTGAAACCTATAACGCCTCGGAAGGATTCTTCGGAATACAATCATCGGCCGACGATGACTCACTACTCCTAATGCTCGATTACAAGACCTACTACGAATTTGTACCTATGAGCGATTGGGACAAACCAAACCCAAAGACCTTGACCATCGACGAGGTTGTTGTGGGCGAAAATTATGCACTTGTAATCACTACTCCATCGGGATTGTGGCGATACAGAATTGGCGACACCATCCGTTTCACCTCGATCAAACCATATAAATTCAAAATTACCGGTCGCACCAAACTCTTTATCAACGCTTTCGGCGAAGAGTTAATGATCGACAATACAAACAAAGCCATTGCTGCTGCCTGCAAAAAGAGCAACAGCGAGATGTACGATTACACTGTTGCCCCTGTCTTTATGGGCGAGGGCTCACGTGGTGCCCACGAGTGGATTATCGAGTTCACCACCCCCCCTGCCGACATTGAAAAGTTCGGGGATATTCTTGATGCTGAGCTTCGCAACGTAAACTCGGACTACGACGCAAAACGCAACACCGTATTGAACCGATTGGTTATACACCAAGCTCCGAAAGGACTTTTCAACGACTGGTTAAAGAGCGAAGGAAAACTTGGCGGACAACACAAAATACCGCGCCTAAGCAACAACCGCCAACTCATTGAACAACTTTTACCAAAACTATAAAATATTGAGGTTGTATAACCGAAAGTAAACTGCACTTTTCGGGCTTCGCAAGCCTAAAATTAGGTAACGTTGCCAAAAGTGGTTGGTAGAAGTTAACATAATTATTTAATAGAGA
>CAZMOG010000126.1:0-2745 GCA_964567845.1 uncultured Odoribacter sp.
TATAATTTAATATTAACCAATTAGAATTCGATTGCATTTGCAAGTTGAATTCGCCTAAGTAAAAATTAGAATAAGAATGAACTGGTGGATCAAACAAATCAGTTGTTTGTGTTTAGGTATCCTTGTCAATTGGTTGACAGTGGAAGCCGAAGAAAGTAAATGCTACCAAGTCCCTTTTGATAAAGGGACTTTGGTACTTTGTCCTTTACAGGATAATGCTGTCCGCATCCGTTATGTGGAAGGAAAAATGCTTGAATTACCTGAATGGATATATGTTGTATCCAAAGAAGGTGATATACATTGTAAATGGAAGTATAAAGACAATAAGGCCCTCCTGAAATTGAACCGGATGAGTGTGCAGGTAGACAGTCGGTTACAACATGTAACCGTTATAGACCGGCAAGGAAAGGTCGTGTTTACAGCCAAAGCACATGAATTGAAGGAAGGAACAGTACAGCAGGAACCTACTCGTGAAGCGACACTTGTGTTGGATTCACCTCAAGATGAATATCTATATGGCTTGGGACAGTTTCAGGATGGCTATTTGAATGTACGTGGATTGACTCGCCGGTTGACTCAAGTGAATACACAGATAGCCATTCCGTTCCTGCTCTCGAATAGAGGATATGGACTACTTTGGAACAATTATGGATTGACGGACTTTAATCCGGCTCATCAGGATGTGGTATTGCGTCGGGAAGGGGATATAGGCGAACAAGTGACTGTGAATGTGACTTCTACTGAAGGTGGTAAGAAAGAAGTCCGTCAAAGCAATGTTTTCAAAGGAAAAATCCATATTCCGTCAGACGGGAAATACAGCATCCTATTGGATGTCGGACAGAAGATGGCCCGTCGACATCATTTGAATATTGATGGTCGGAATGTAATTGATGTGAGGAATCTTTGGCTTCCTCCAACCACTTCCTTGATAGTGGATCTGAAAGCCGGTACACACGAGTTTTCAGCAGAATTGGAACGGGGAGACACCCCAGTTGTCTATTATAAGAAGGTAACAGACGAAACGGTATTCCGTTCGCCAGTGGCCGAGTGTGTGGACTATACTGTATTTGTCGGTAATGCCGATGAAGTAATTGCTTCTTATCGGAATGTGACAGGACAAGTGCCGATGTTGCCCGAATGGGCTTTGGGATACATTCATTGTCGTGAACGTTTTCATTCTCAGGATGAGTTGCTGGAAAATGCCCGTCGTTTCCGCGAAGAACAAATCCCTTTGGATTTGATAGTACAAGACTGGCAGTATTGGGGCAAATATGGATGGAATGCCATGCAGTTTGATGAACAGCATTATCCCAATCCGGCACAGATGGTAAGGGATTTGCATAAAATGGATATGAAGCTGATGCTTTCTGTGTGGTCTAAGATAGATCCGGCCTCTACGGTGGGTAAAGAAGCACAAGAAAAGAACTATTTGATACCTGGAACAACCTGGATTGATTTCTTTGACGAAGAGGCTTCTGCATTCTATTGGAAGAATTTCAGTGACCGGCTGCTGAAGCCGTTCCGGATTGATGCCTGGTGGCAGGATGCTACCGAACCGGAAAATGATGACCTTGAAGGACGTCGGATAATGAAGGGTACCCAACCGGGAGAACGTTATCGGAATGTATACCCTCTGAAAGTAAGCGAAACTGTATACGATGGTTTGCGGAAAGACGATCCGGAACGGAGAAACATGATATTTACCCGAAGTGGCTTTTCTGGTATACAACGGTATGGCTCTGTCTTGTGGTCGGGTGATGTTGGCAATGATTGGCAAACATTACGTTATCAGATTTCAGCCGGTCTGAACTTTGTGGCTACCGGTATTCCTTGGTGGACCTATGATGCCGGTGGTTTCTTCCGTCCGGGTGATCAGCATACCAATGCAGACTATATTGAACGGATGATTCGTTGGATACAGGCCGGTACTTTCTTGCCAATGATGCGTGTACATGGTTATATGAGTGATACCGAACCTTGGCGATACGGTAAGGAAGCACAACGGATTATTACCGATTATATTCATTTGCGTTATAAATTATTGCCTTATATTTATTCGGAAGTGGCAAAAGTAACGATGGAAGGCTCTACGTTGATGCGTCCATTGGTATTTGATTTCCCGACCGACCCTGTGGCTCTGGAACATTTGAATGAATATATGTTCGGTCCTTCCTTATTGATAAATCCTGTTACAGAAAAGGGGGTTGATTGTTGGAAAACCTATTTGCCCAATCATCTTTCCGGTTGGTATGATTTTTGGACAGGACAGAAGTATGAAGGAAAACAATGGGTGAATGTACCGGTAAATATAGAAAAAATACCTATCTTTGTTAAGGTGGGAACCATTTTACCGATGGGAGTGGTCAAGCAATCCGTGTCCGAGAAGAAAGACGCCCCCATCACTTTTACGGTCTATCCGGGTGCGGATGCTTCTTTCAGTCTTTATGAAGACGAAGGCATTAATTATAATTATGAATCGGGAGCCTATAGTGTCATTCGCTTCCGTTGGGATGATAACAAACAAAGATTGACGATAGATAATCGGGAGGGCTCTTTTGAAGGTATGGTAAATGAGCGGCTCTTTATCTTTAAATTAGGAAATAAGGAAAAGTCAATTGTATATAAAGGAAAAAAGACAAGTGTAAATTTTAAATAATAGTATAGAATTCGATTGCATTTGCAAGTTGAATTCAATATTATTTTTTAAATTTGTCAGCATGTTAATCAAAAGTCAGGAGGTATGAA
>CAZMOG010000127.1:0-2728 GCA_964567845.1 uncultured Odoribacter sp.
ACAAATAATCCGAACGCTTCTCCAAGTAAGAGAATGTTCGGATTATTTTCATGTGGTCGGAGTGACAGGATTTGAACCTGCGACATCCTGCTCCCAAACCGATTCGGGGGCTCGGTATTTGTTGATTTCCAACAGTTTTCAGCCGTTTTTACTCCGGAAAAGAGCCGGCTTTTGTGCTCTTTGACACTCTCGTGTGCGCTGTCTCCGAGTGCTCCAAAGCCATATATGGTCAGTTCTGTGGTCAGAAATACCTCCCGTGGAATCGTGCGTGATGCACGGCCGTGGGAGGTTGTTTGTATTATAGCATAGGTTGGTGGATTTTGCAAGAGGTTTTGCAATTGTTCTGATCATTGATATTGGTACGGATACGTCGGCACACATGGAGATAACGGCGCAGTGATTGAGGTGCAGTAAGCAAAGAAAAGCGGTTTGGATAAAATCAGCCTTTCGCCAGTTCCTCAAATGCATGGCGATATTCGTTCAGTATCTCCCTTGCGACGCGGTCAATCTTTTCATCATCCGTTTCGGAATCGGATTCCGGAGCGGAACGTCTCATGAGCCGATCAAAGAATCCATCACGGTTGCCGTAGTAATCGAGCAGCAAAAACAGCGCAGTATTTAATACCTGAACCTGATGGGTCACATCACAGAACTGTTCTTCCGAAGCAATAATCTCCGAAGCCTCGGATAACTCCATATATGTATCATAAGAAACAGCATCCCAGAGATCACGGCGAATGTAATTCAGCTTGTAAACATTCATTCGTGTCAGATCATCAAAATTCTCTCGTGTGTATCGATCCATCCGAACATTGGCAATTTTCTTCTGTGCGATAATAGACTTGTATCTGACAAAGTCGCAGATATCCACGGTTCTTTCTTTGTAAGCTTTATCGAAGAATGCATCACAATCTTTATAGGATTCCATCATCGGGTAATTGATGTACAGTTTCCCGATGGATGGATCCGTTTCGTTGGTAAAGTGGGCAGCCATTTCCTGAAGGTGCCTAAAATTTTCTTTGATGACCGTTTCAAGAGGCTTATCTTTGTCAAGGAAATCCGTATGATGGGCATCGCAGTCAAAGATCAGGTAGGTATATGTGAATGTATCTTTCAAAAGTTCCTTGTCTGCTTTGCTGACAGTCAATTCTGCCAAGGCATCTTTTACGTCGCACTGGAATTCATATTCCTGCATTTTTTTATAGAGCAGGTAGATATTCGTTCCTACGGAATAAATTTTTGCATTCACGCCGTACACGGAAGCCAGCTGTTCAAAAAACTTAGGCTCCGTCCGCGTACCTTCAACAATGACAAGGATTTTTATTTCCTTACTCATTGAAAGCACCGCCGATATACATCTTTTCCAGATTGTGTGCTTCGCGCAGCTCACGGTCACTGGCATTGTATACGCTGGAAATCTTGTTTTCGGTCATAATAAAGCAGCAATCGGGGCGCGTTAGCTTGTTCTGCATCAGATAGGTGTGATGCGTGGTCAGCATCGTCTGGAAATTGCGTTCTTTATTCAGATTTCTAACCATATATTCTGCCGTTTCATAATGCAGAAAGGCGTCAAATTCGTCGATAAACAGGAAGGAAACCTTTGAGAACGCCGTAATTTTCCATATGAAGAAAAGATACAGTGCACGAGTACCGGTGGAAGCAATGGACTCAAACGGAACCTTGTTTTCGTCATTATGATACAGTGCCATCAACTCATGCTTACCGTTGATCGATTCGAATTTCAATTTATATTCCAAACCGTTCTCGCGCAGAAAATCGCCAAATTCGCGCAGTTTTCCGGTTTGATATAAGGTTTCCGCCAGTATATTGTTTCCGTTCTGGAAGCCGCTGTAGTCGGTTCCTTCGGACAGACTGCGGTACCAGAGCATATTTTCGCAGAATTGAACCATCTGGGTAATGGCAGAAGAAGGATTGGTCGGGGTGTTGCGATAGATATATTTGATAACAGAAAGCTTGTTATCCACCAGATCCACATTCAGCGTGCCGATCAGATCGGGGGAAATGAATCGGGTGTTCTCATCAAAATAGTCATAGTCTAGAACCACCTCACCGTTGACTTGCAGGGTTTCACGAATCAGGTCATCTCTGCTCTTTTTGGAGTAGCTGTAAATGATTTCATCATCGCCAAACCGGAACACATATACGAAACAAGCGGGACGGTTTACGGAATTCAAGTTCAGATAATTTTCCACATAATTATCCGGCATCCGTTCCTTATCGGTGAGGGGGGAGATAATATCAAAAATTGCAATGCCGAGATTACTCTTGCCGATACCGTTTTTGCCGTAAATCAGCGCTTTGTTTACAATACCGTTTTGTGCGAGTTCGCTGTTGAATGCATAATCACGGGCGGTCAGGTCAAATACCAGCCGTTCCTCGAAACCCTTGAAATTTTCTACTTCAAATCTTTTAAGCATCTTGTAATACCTCCAGCGGGTTCTATCTGCCATTATTATACCACCTTTCTCGGATTTTGTCAACTTTGTCCGTAAAATTGTTACGGAAACGTAAGGTTTTTACGGTATATAATATATCCAAGTATTCCTTTGATTATGCTGATTATCTCATACACATATCAACCATTGCGCCGCAGTAAGCAAAGAATAAGCGTTTCAAAAAGTCGTTTGTGCATATAAAGATTCCTTTCATATGCACGGCTCACGCATGAAAAAAGTATAGCCAAAACGCGCTCGATGTGATATAATAA
>CAZMOG010000128.1:0-2686 GCA_964567845.1 uncultured Odoribacter sp.
ACATTTACAATCAATCGGTTATATTTCTTGAAATCTTTTCGCGACTGTCCCTATTATAGTGTCGTTATTCTGTATTAATATAGTTGAAGTTTATGCTCAAGAGAACTATACACATTCATTTGTGGAGTTATTGACCGGTAAGGCTAAAAGAGATAAGGAGTGGTATAGAGTAGATGCACCTCCGTTTAATCGCTGGATGTGGCGCCACACCCCTAAACTTCATCCATTTAACAGAGTTTTGTGGGAAATTGGCACCGGTTTTAGATATAAGTATATAGATGAAACGCATAAAATTAATCGGAGCGATTCTATTTTTTATTCAATAATAGATTCGTTAAATTTTATTGATTATAATAACGATACAATCTATCTGTTTCAATATGATGATCAATATTTGTTAGAAAACAGGAGCCATAATGTAACTAAATCAGACCATTGGACAATTCGCAACCGTTATTCTCGTCGAGATTCGCTTGTATGCAGAGAAAGAGATACAATTCCTTTTCGCGTGTCTTGGCTTCCTTTGTATTTGCAAAACGCTTTAATAGAGGAGGATTTTGATGTTCTTTCATCAATGTGTAAATGGTATGAATACAAAACAAGATATAAACATCACTCATATGGTTACATTCCCCCAATTCATCATGTTTTTCATAAGATAATTATTAAAGATGGTAAAATTTTAGAAAGAGTTAAGTTTGAATTTGAATTTGATGACGTGAATGGGTTGTATGATGATATATATTCAATGGCTAATAGGTTGAAATTAAGGGGTAATGTATTCACGCCTGGAGATATTGATTATAAAACAAGGAGATGGCAAATAGGGGAAATTCTAGATTCCGTTTATAAAACAGCCCCTTATAACAAAATGTTATTCCATAACAGGGAAATATCCAAATGGGAAAGGCAAAATGTTATCCCGTTAATAGATTCATTGAATCTAATTAATTATCAAAATGACACTTTATATTATGAATTATATTATAACAAAGGCATTAGAGGTAATACCTGGGCAAATATTCTTACAAATACTAAGCGAATGTTTGTGTATGAAGCTTTTGATATGGTTATGTGGGACACTTTAACAGGTATTTACCGAGATAATTTGCATTTTGTTTCGCATTTGAATTATCATACTGAGATGCAAAGCAGATATGTGTTGTATAATATGCCACGTTGGGGAACTTCAAGTTTTTTAATACGTTATATCGTGTATGATTGGCGTGAAATTTACTATAAATCATCTACACCCTTTGAGATTAGATATAATAAGAGTTTGATTAATGAATCCAATGGAACCAACAAGAAGAGAAAATTAAGGAATGGAGATAGTGGAGTACGTATTAGAGTGCGAATAACTTTTAAGGATGGTAAAGTTACAGATGTAATTACGCAAATGCGTTTGGTATATGAATATGAAACAATGTAGGATAAAATAGTGTTTATTCGTGACAATATGGGAAAGTATACTCGTTATCGCTATAATGGCAAAGATGGAGCCAACAACCCAACTAACCTGATTGACCCTGATGGGGAGAGGATTGTGGTGACAGATTACTTTAGTTCGAGAACAGAAAGTAACAATGTTTATGAGTGGACTCTTGTTGGGGAAGAATGGCAGTTTGTAGATTTCTTTACCGGAATTCCATACGTAATAGGGTCAAGTTCTTATATAGATGCTTTGATTAAAACACTTGAGTTTGAAATGAGAGGTCCTAATGGTAAAATGTATATAGAGAAATTGGTTGAATTACATGAAATTGTTGCTATAGATTATAATATTGGTTCATCACGTGAAAACAGATATTTCCCTCAAAATAATTACATTTTAAAAATAAATAATAAGAATGTCACATTGTTTGGAGCTATAAACTGGTATAGTCCGGATGATATGAAAGCAAACAATATAAAATATCATAAATCATTAGAAAAAGGAACGTTTAAATATACATTTGAAGAATCAGCATTTTCTTTACTTCATGAATTAGCACACTTTTATGATCATGCAACAGGTAGAGATATGGATAAAGAATGGAATAAAGTTAGTAGTAAAAGTAAATTTATTTCTGAAAGTGAAATATATGCCACATTTGTAGAAAATGTAATTCGATCAGAGCATGGAGCGTATTTACGAACACGATATAAGAGTATGAAATTATTGAAGTATAATGGTAGAGACGCATTAATAGATAAAGATAGTAAAGCAAGTCTATACTATACGTCTGGTGATATTTTTAATACTAATTTTGAAAATCTTAAAAAAAGTGGAGATTATGGTTTCAAGTACAAATAATCAATATTCTTTTGGTATGTCACGATTGATAATTATGGCAATGTTTTTAATTCCCCATATTGTGTACAGTCAGCCCAAATCCTTTAGGCAATTGCTTAATAAGAGCGCACATACTAATACAGAATGGTATGGCTATAAGATATTTGATGATGACTATACACATAGGAATGATTTTTTGTACCACTGGGATAATAAGCCTGAAAAATACAATATCTTTGATTACATAAAGGATGATGGTTTTATAGATGGAATATATTCAAGTATTGTAGAAGGCGTTATTGATAGAAGGTTTTATCGTGATGAAAGACGTTCATTACGTACTTTCCTTTCTCAAATAGACTCTTTGAATGTTATCAACTACGAGAATGATACTATCTATTTATTTCAATA
>CAZMOG010000129.1:0-2604 GCA_964567845.1 uncultured Odoribacter sp.
GGTAGTCGCCCGATGTTGCCAGGCCTCGCCCGTCAGTTAATTCAACTACACGGTTGATGACCTGATCGGCCGATGTGCTGCCCTCGATTGGCTCAACTATTCCAATTCTCCAGTTATTTCCATTTGGGTTTTTACCTTTGGCTACAATTTCGCCACCAATCTCAATGCAGTAATCTTGAATGCCGTGGCGGTCAAAGAGACTTGCAATAAGGTCGCAACTGTAGCCATCACCCAAACCGGACAGATTGATAAGCATGTCGGGGTTCTCTTTTACCACCTGATTATTTTCAATGCGTACCTTTTTGTAGTCTACAAGCTTTTTAGCCTCGTTTATCGACTCTTCGGTTACCGGTTGACCACTCTTGAAGCCAAAGCCCCAAAGATTGATTAGAGGGGCGCAGGTGACGTCGAAAAGGCCATCGGTTGCTTCTGAAACCTGGATGGCTTTGTTGAACATATTTACAAATATGGTGTCAAGCTCTACAGGTATATTTCTGTTTACGTGCGATATAATCGACGTAGAATCGAATGCGTTTACGGAATGATAATACTCCTGCAAAAGATTTTTTATCTCGCTGTGGAGCGGTTTTGTGTGGTTATATTTGATATGATATGGAGTGTGTAGCTCGTAACCTTCGGTGTATTGATATTTTGCCTGTGGGGTGGTGCATGCCACCATTAGTAGGGCAGTGGCGATATAGGTAATTACTCTTTTCATTGTCATTTTATATTACAAGACAAATTTACACAACTTTCTTTAAAGATAAAAATGGTTATGTAGTTATGTTAATTTAACAATTGTCCCCGAAAATGAGGACAATTTATTTTTGTTTTTCAATAAATTTCACTATACTTTTGTAGCATTATTCTTGATGAGTGGGGATATAAAAAATTTTAATACAATTTAATTTTGTACGTAATGAAGAAATTATTTAAAATGATGGGAGTAGTTGCAGTATGTGCAACTCTTTCTGTGGTGGTTTACAATCAGGTTAATGTAAAACCAGACTATTCGATCCTTGCTAAAAACATTGAGGCGTTGAGCCAGAGTGAGGGTGGTTCAAGTGTGAATCCTTGTCCTGATCCGTATGATGTATATAACTATAAACTTTCATTTCCTCAATATTATGGTTATTTCACTGTTGATGCGAACGGGGAAATAACAATTGCTGGTAAAAAAATTAAGGTAGGAGGTGCTGCCATAGGTGCAGAGATTAAAGTAACTTATCATATCGCAGTATGTGATGATCCGGCTCCTGGCAATTGTTGCCCCAATAGTAGAAATGGCGAAGTAACGATTATTGGATTTTGATAATTAATGTGCTATGAGTAGAAGATGCATCAGTTTATTTATTCTTGTGGTGATTTTTGCATGTAATAACTGCACAAAAGTTACCGAAGATACATCTATAAAAGAGTTAGAAATTCTAAATGTAGAAACTCCTTTGAAGGTTAATTATGATGATATTATAGATAGTGTTTCATACTTCCCATTAGAAACGGATAATTGTCTTATTTACAAAATAGAACGAATAATTAAGGATGAGAATTACCTTTTTGTTAAAGATATAAATGGATTACATATTTTTAATGTAAATGGTGATTTTATCTCAGATGTAGGCAAGAAGGGAGCTGCACCAGAGGAATACTTCTATATAAGATCATATTATTTGGATAAAAACCTTAAGCAAATATGCATAATTAGCTATCCTGACAATAAATTATTGAAATATTCTTATTCAGGAGACCTGATTTCTATTGACAAGTTTTCTTATAACTTTACAAATACAGCGTCTATAAAGTGTATGGCAACAGATAGTTTGCTTGTTTATAATGCACTATCAAGTTATCCCGGGGAACGTTCTGCGGAGTATGAGTTATATACCTTTAATAAGAGTAATATTGTAACAAAGTCATTATTTGAAGGATATGATTTAACAGCAATGGGTGCGTATTATCCGTTATTATACTATCCTATGGTTGAGCAGGACTGTAACTTATTCCTTATTTCTGCATTATCGAATGTTGTTTACCGATATACCAATGATACAATATTGCCAGCCTTTAAAGTTAATATTCCCAATTTGGCACCTCCTATTGATTTTATAAACAAGTATGCTGAATCTGATTGTTTTGAACTAATGAATATCATTAAAAGTAACGGTTATGGTTCAGGGATAATTGGTATAGCAAATCAGGAGAATTTATTGCTATTAGCTATCGGGGAGAACAGAACATTGCTCACAGATGGTAATGAAGCTATCTTGATGGACGGAATGTTATATGACAGTGATTTAAATATATATTCATCATCTCTTTTTACTACAGGAGTATCAGATGAGAATATTGCATTTATAGCTGCACATGATATATTGGAAAACCGAGAGTATATTATGAACGGAGATAATGAAACTTTGAAAAGGATTGTCATGACGTTAAGAGACGATGATAATCCTATTGTATATCAATATCATTTTAAGAAGGATATATTAGATATTCTCATGGCTAAGATAAAAGGCAATTAACTTTTAGATAATGTCTTAAAATAAGGGTAACGTTGCCAAAAGTGGTTGGTAGAAGTTAACATAATTATTTAATAGAGAG
>CAZMOG010000130.1:0-2518 GCA_964567845.1 uncultured Odoribacter sp.
CATCATCAATGCTGGAATCTGACTGATATGGTCTTCTTTGAAGGAAAGTGTCATAGTTATTGTAATAATTTTATTGCTTGCTCTGCCAACTTTTCTATTCCAGTATCTGCCAACCCTGAAATTGCCCCTTTGATAGCATTAAATGCTAATCTCAAAGGAGTTGTTCTAATATTGTCCTCTTTTAGTTCTTCCTTAACTGCAATAATGGCTTCTGCAATATCGGTTCTGTCATCATCAACATCTTGTGCTAATGTTTCAATCTGACGAACAATATTGTTTAGTTGTTGCTTGACATCAGAAGATACTGATACTTGATTGCTCTTGCCTCCGATAACTGTGCTATCTGAAATAGCGACGCTACCTTCTCCTGTATTTACAACACTGGCATAGATTGTATTATTTACAATCCTTTCAATATCATTCTTTTTTGTCATAACATTAAAATCTATTTCATTATATAAAACTGTTTCATTTAGTTCTAGAAAAAAATCTATAAGCATAGCCTTTGTCTTGTCAATTATTCGCTGATATTGTTGGCCTGACACAACTTTATACATACTCATAATTTGACAATATCCCAATACCTCCTGGATGTCTGAAGATTCGTGTGGTCCGACCGCTAAATGAATATCTTCGTTTGGTTTAATTGCATTTTGAATAATAGACACAGTATCCCATACATATATTTTAGCAATCTTTTCGTATCTTTCTGCTCCCAAGTTCTCAATAGGAATCTGCTGATTTGTATATTTTACTATACTCCCAAATCCGGCTGGTGCAACATAAGATGCTCTTACTCCTGCTATATACATTATTCTGTATTTTGGAGTTTCTTCATCTGATTTATATCCGTGTACGAATTCACAATCAACCCACTTTCTAAATTTGTCGTTTTTTAGTAGTCTTGAAATAACCTGAACTTTACTTGAGACACTATCAAGTGTACAATTATTAGCCAAATCGGTTATTACATCTTCTATCAATTTTTTGACATCCATTACTCGTTTTTTATTACATGTTATGAATTTGTTAAAATATCGTTTTAAGAATTTTATCCGTTCCTGCGATTAACTCCTCTATATTATCTTTTGTTGGCTCAACATCTTTATGATGGTCGCACATATTTCTCAAATCCGCCAATCGCTGAATATTGCGCCATACGGAAATATCAATGACATTATTTGATTTCAGCAACTCGTTGTAGTCGTTAATTACTGGGTGCTTTTTAGAAACTTTTATTTGGCGTTGCGTACAAACTTCGCTTAAATGCTTTTCTATCACAACGCCACAAATGGCTCCTGCTGCACGATAAAATCCCTTCTTGCAAAGTTCTCTTGCACTATCAACCTCAGAATCAAAAACATCGGCTTGAAGTAGCTGCTTAATATCATACAAGGAACTATCAAAAACATTTGCTACGGCCTTTAGGATTAGGTATTGTTGTTGATATAATCTAAAATATGTTTCATCTGCACGCCCAAAATCCATGCGGCATGTATCAATCAAATATTTTGACATATCTAACCCTGATACACCTTTTGGTTTTTTATAATATGATGCAAAGTCTTCCAGCCTTGATGGGAGGATTTGTCGAATCAATTCATACGCTTCACTATACCATATCTGATATCGATCTGAAAATGACATTTCGGAATGTTGCTCAATAAATACTTCATCCCAGACGTTTAGTATGTGTTCTCGCAAATAAGTTGGAGAATCAAGTTCATTGAACAACCCAGCGATCAATAAATGCCCCTCATCTATCAATCTATCCAAGTCCTTTTTATATCTTGTCAAATTTATTTCCATAACGTCTAAATTTTTACTCGTGTTTTGCCAGTTAGGAGTTGTTGTATAAGGCCGCGTTTTTGGAGGCGCAGGGCGTCCAACTTTTTGCGGTGAGTGGCAATTTCATCGTCTGCCGTAGTCAATACCTCTGCAATCGCTTTTTGTTCGGGAAGAGAAGGCATTGCTATTTTCACTTGACTAAAATCGTGATACTTGCAATTTAACGTATCGCCAACCAATCCTTGCGAATGAGTCCAAAAATCATATACAACATGTGGTTGCTTAATTAACTCTGATATAAATAGAGGATCAACCTCTGCTTTCGGCGTAACAATTGTGTAAGCGGGACTTACAATACCTTCCATCGCAGACAAAGCACTACGACCCTGCCACATTCTCATCGTATTATACCCAACATCATTAGGGCAAATTCGCTTATACTTTGACTTGTCGTCATTTGATGTGTCTTTTTTATCTGATTCAGACTGTAAGATGACTCCTTTATCTGCTGTAATTGACAAAAGTGGTAGGTGTTCACATTTTGTTTCATTGCGTTCCTTGAATATCTCGCCGAGTTTGACTTTTTGCCAAGGGGAGGTGAAGCCAGGGAGGCGGGTGCGACCAGAGAGTAGGCGTTGCATCAAGCCTCGCTTACGCAATTCCAAACGCTCGATGAGTCGGCTCTGCTTCTCGATCGCCTCATCCCAAGCTCCCAATATCTCCGTAATCT
>CAZMOG010000131.1:0-2500 GCA_964567845.1 uncultured Odoribacter sp.
AGGCATAAGGTATGCCAGAGTTTTACCGGTTCCGGTCTGGGCTATACCTATTATATCTTGTCCCGATTTGGCAACCGAGAAAATCTGTTCTTGAATGGGGGTAGGGGTCTCGAAGCCTGCATCTTCGAGAGCGTTTAAAATAGGTTTTGTGAGTTTTAAATCTGCAAATGTTGCCATTGTCAAAATATTTTGTGCAATAATTTTACCCTTAATTGGGCAATGTTTTTGGTCTGTTGCAAAATTACTAAAAAAAATGAAATTAATTTTATAAATTAATTCTCTGTAAATTAGTCTTTTGTAATTAAATCGAAAAAAAACTGAATTATTCGAAAACGTTTTCTTTGGATTACGAGAAAAAACTTTTTATCTTTACCGTAGCAAAAAATGATAAGTCAAATCAATAAAATATTAAGGCTATGAGTATAATGATTACATTCGACGAGCTACGTCGCATCAAAGACAGTTTGCCAACAGGGAGTATGCAAAAAATTGCTGATGAGTTGGGTATTAGTCCCGAGACTGTTCGCAACTATTTTGGTGGCGATGATTATGACAAGGGTAAATCAACAGGATTGCATATCGAGCAGGGCCCCGGTGGCGGTTTGGTTTGCATCGATGACGATACTATATTGAACAAGGCAAAAGAGTTAATCGGTTAATATAAGGCGTTATTGATTTTCATGTTAGTTTTTTACAATGCAAGGGTGTGCTTCACAGCACACCCTTGGTGTTTGGTGCAGTTTGTGCAGATTACGGGGTTACAAAGCCGCTCCTGTATATTCCGGACTCAGAGGTTGGTACCAAGTATCCAGAAAAAGTCAAGTTGTTTGAACTGAATGCCGGATATACAGTTCCTGTTGCGTAGTTGTTTCCGGCGTTGACTGTAATCTGCACATCTGCATTTAGTGTCATTCCATTTACATCGAAATCGTAAATGATTCCTCCATTTTTAGTGGTTGTCTTTTGCATTCCTGATGGTGAGCCTTCAAGGGTTATTCCGCCAAGTCCGTTAGGGCCGTTTACCACATCGTTAAAGGCCAATTGTAAATATACGGTGTTGCCGTCAAATTGAATGAAATTTGTCATTCCGCTAACAACATAGCTGTTTCCGTCGGGACCATATAGTGTGTTTGCGGTAAGAACCCAGTTTTTCTCTTCAATAGCGGTTTCGGCCTTTTGAAATGCCTCTTGATTAGCTTCTTGCATAGCGGCTTTCTTAGCTGCTCTTGCTTGTGCCCTGGCTTGTTGTTTTGGGGTTTGAGCAGTTTGTGCCGATGCAGCTCCGCATACACCCATGAATGCAATGATTAGGGCAAAGATTGTTGTAGTTCGCTTCATATCACTTCTTGATTAAGTATTTGTGATAGATTTACGAACCAACCTTGATTATTGTTTATAACTATCTCATAATTTTTATTCCTAATTCTAAATTAAAAAAGGGAGCCCTAAGCTCCCCTTTTACTCTTCTCTCCGTCTTCTCTTTTGACGGTGTAGGCATACTTTAGCCCAAATAGCTCTTCAATAATTTTGAGCGCGATTGTTGACGAAGTCTGCGGATTGCTTTCTCCTTGATTTGACGTACACGCTCTCTGGTCAAGCCGAATTTCTCTCCAATCTCTTCAAGTGTCATCTCCTGGCTTCCAATTCCGAAGAAGAGTTTAACAATGTCGCGCTCGCGCTCGGTAAGTGTGCTAAGTGCACGCTCAACCTCGGTTGACAATGACTCGTTGATAAGAGTTCTGTCGGCAACCGGTGAGTCATCGTTTACCAGGACATCAAGCAAACTGTTATCCTCGCCCTCAACGAATGGAGCATCAACAGAGATATGGCGTCCTGAAACTCGCATGGTGTCGGCAACCTTGTCGGCCGGAAGTTGCAATTTCTCTGCCAACTCCTCGGGCGAGGGTTTTCTTTCATGCTCCTGCTCAAAGCGTGCGTACGCCTTGTTGATTTTGTTCAGTGAACCAACCTGATTCAATGGAAGACGGACAATTCTACTCTGCTCGGCCAAAGCCTGTAAGATTGATTGACGGATCCACCATACTGCGTATGAGATAAATTTGAATCCTCTGGTCTCGTCAAACTTCTCTGCAGCGCGAATCAATCCCAAGTTACCCTCGTTAATCAAGTCGGGTAGGCTTAATCCCTGGTTTTGGTACTGTTTTGCCACAGAGACAACGAAACGCAAGTTTGCTTTGGTAAGAGTCTCCAATGCAGCGCGGTTTCCCTTTCTGATCTCACGAGCCAATTCAACCTCTCGCTCCACAGAAATAAGTTCCTCCTTTCCTATCTCTTGAAGATACTTATCAAGTGATGCACTCTCGCGGTTTGTAATTGACTTTGTGATTTTTAATTGTCTCATTTCTTTCCTCCTTCGTTTTTTCGCAAATTCGATGCAAAGGTACGGAAAAAATATGAGATTTCCAATACCCCTGTTTAATTATTTCCTAAAATCCGCAGCATTATTTTCAAACGTAAGCAATTAAAAAAATCCATCCGG